>CANRXD010000091.1 GCA_947643685.1 uncultured Clostridium sp.
TCTGCGTTTCAAAAGCCACGTTCTCCTGATCCATCCCGGAATTTACCGGGCTGTACTTATTGGTCAGCTCCAAATCCTCCCTCTCAAGCTCGGGAACATCGACAGCTTCCTTTTCTATGGATACTTCCAGATAAATCCGGTTCTGCCCATCGGCCACCGCATTGACCACGGAAACATCATAGAAATCCTGAAACTGTTTTCTGATAAAGCTTTCAATATCTCCATGGAACTTCATGGCGCCGTCGCTGTCATACAGATATCCATGACCATTGTCATAGACAAAAATATCTCCGCTCTGGTCGCACACCTGGACAAAAAAAGACTCTTCTCCGTCTGCCTGCCCCGCAGCAGTCTGCTCCCCCTCATCCTCCCACGGTCGTCTAAAAGCATTTTCGTGGAATACCTGAAGGGCCCCGCTGTCATAATGATAGAGGGCGGCGCAGTGAACCATCTTCCTGGGCCTTCCGCCATCCTCCACACGGGTCACATAGCCATAGAGAAAGGTCCTGTCATTCTTTAATCCTGCAATCTGGAAGCTTTCTATGTCATCGGCCTCTTTGGAATGTCCGGATTTTATCTGAAACGCCTGTTTCCCTTCCAGGGCTTTAAACTTCTCCGTCATATTCTGTTCAAAATAATTCGGAGCCTCTTTTGTCTCCTCTGTTATCCCAAGACGGTTTTCCCCATTTTCGTCGGTGACCGCCTCAAAAGCTGCCGATGTCTGAATCTCTTTATAATCTACTTCCATAGAACCGGTAAGAGAGCTGCAGCCTGTGAAAAACACAGTAACCGCCAGTCCCATAAGCACTGCCGTTATTATTCTTTTCACAATCCACATCCTCCTCTCATCCGGTTTTCGCTCCTTTTTTGAATTTGCCGAAAAACCGCGAAAGGCGGCTTTTCGGCACTCAAAACCTGTGGCACTGTTCCCTACTGCGCGGTTCCTACTGCGCTGTTCATCCAGGTCTGCATTGCGCCCATGCCAAGCTTTAACACAACGATCAGCACAAAGATCAGCACAAAACCTATGATCGCATTTTTCAGGCTGTTCTTTGCCTTCTCTCTGTCCTGAGGCTCCTCCGCCTTGGCAAGTTTGGCACCCAAAAGAATACAGTAGATCGTTCCCAGCGCTCCTACGATTCCCAGTGCCGGCGTCAGCGCCATGTTTAAAAGGCTGATGATCGGTGCGCTTACTGTTTCAAATGGGTTGTTTGTTGTTGCTGTCAACAAAAAATACATCTCCATTCCTCCTGATTTTTCTTTTTATTGCATTCGTCTCTTCTATATTAAAGAGAGCGAAAAACAAGCTATAAAATTCTCATATCCCGCCGTAAAATCACAAGTCTTATCCCCGCTATGACAAGAATCACGAGAACGGCCAGAATCACCCGCCTGTCTACGGGGTTATAGACCTGCCGAAGCCTCAGATAATAGGATCTCCGGTTCCCTGCCTCATCTTCTACCGACAGTTCATAATTTCCCGCTGCTGTCAGGACATTGCCTACCGCATAACCGTGATCTCCGTTATAATTCATAGAAACAAGACAATCGGACTCCGAAGGATAAAATTCTATGGGGCCCGAAACGCCCTCTGGCCCTGGTTCCTCTGAAAAAGAGAGAAACGGCGCCGTGGTATCTCTGGTAAAGCTGGTATCTGCAAAAATACCTTCCTGGTCCTTCCATTCACAGCGAATCTCATAATATCCATCGGATTCCAGAAAATAATATCTTTCTCCCTGAGGCTTCAATAGCTCCCCATTCCGCTTTACCTCCTTAATGAAAAATCTTTCGGGGGCGTAAAATATCCCCAGGGTGTTATCTCTCTTTTCTATAATGGTAAAATAGAAATGGATCACATACAGGTTATAATCCGTCGTCACGTCTCCCGGCTGCTGGTACAGGAGGAGCCGCAGGGCATAATTACCGGGCTCCGTAAAATGCCAGGAACCTGCGAATTTTTCACCCTCATCATTTACGTTTACCAGCCCCACGGTTCCTTCCGGCAGCTCCAGATCCACTGCATCAGAAGTAATCATTCCTTTCGGAACAGAGCTTAAAAATGAATTTCCGTTGGGCAGCGTGAACTTAAATTTTCCCTGCACCGGCTCAGTCAGGAGAACAGGGTCCTCCACCTTCCCTGTCGTTCCATGATTCTGGATGAGAGAGCCCATATCCATCTGATCGATATACTCCTCCAGAGCCCGGTCCAGTTCGTCCTCTGTCACATCCCCTTCATAATCGGAAATGTCAGAAAAATCCTCATCGTCAAGCTCAAAATCCAAATTCTGGTCATTTTCTGTCTGGAGCGGCACTGCCTCCTGGGATGCCAGAGAAACGGTTCTGCTCCCCAGAGAAAACAACAGCACCAATAGCCAGACGATCACGGTAATACCTGCCTCTCTGTTTGTTTTTCCTGAACCTGGGTCATCTCTCTTGTTTTTTCTCCCGTTCCCCGTTCCCGTTTTTTCCCGCTTTCCATCGCTTCCTTCTGCAAAAGCTCCTGATAACTTATGGGAACCCTGACAGCTCCTGTCATAACTTTTTCAGTCTCTTCCTTAAAAGCCGTACTGCCGCCTCCCGCCTCCCTGGCCGCCCGCTCTTTTCTCAGCTGCCCAAGACGTATCTCCCACAGGGCTTTGTTCTTTGAACTGTCAAAATATGCCATGGCCCTACTCCTTTTCCAGAAACTGCCGGATCAGGGTATTGATCCCGTTCATCAGAGCGGTATCGGACTTTCCGGCCACGATCACGAATTCTTCCGGCTCCAGATTGCTTAGATTCTGTACCTGAAACGCCTCGTCCTCCATAAACATCTTTGCCTGATCCTCATAACAGATATAGGCCCGGACGGTTCCGTTCTTCACCCCATCTTTACCTTCCGCCGCAGAACCATAATCCGTGATCCTGATGCCTTCCGCCTGATAAAGCTTCGTCCTTGTCTCTTCATCCAGTTCCCGGTCCACTCCCACAGAACTCCTCTCGAGAGCCCCAATGGTAAGCACATAATCCCCGGCCCTGGTCACCGCATAAAAATATCCTTTCCCATATTCCGTCGATATCAGGTAATCTCCGGACAGACTTCCTGAATGATTGATACACCCCAGGGCAATATCCGCCTCCCCGGCCGCCACGGCCGCCAGAGCATCTGCCTTATTGCACACCTGATACTGAGTCGTCACTCCCAGAGCATCTGCAATCCACTGAACCAAATCCGGTTCAATGCCCACCGGGGTATCCCCGTCAAGCTTCGTATACCTGCTTTGTGTATCCACAATGGCGACACGAAGATTCCCCAGAGCCTGAATCCGCTCCACGGCACCACTTGTCTTTTTCGCACATCCCGTCATGAAAATTCCCATCCCCACAGCGAGAGCCACGGCCGCCGCCAGGCATTTTCCTTCCCGGCACTTTATTCCTTCCCTGCTCTTTCGCCCTTCCCCGAGCCTTAAAATTCCCCGGATTCTTAATCTTTCCCCGATCCTCAATTTTTCCTTCATGCCCGCTCCTTTTGCCTTAAGTTCTCCTGATCCGGCCGCCTTGAGTCATGCCGACATGTCCGGCCGCACTGAGCCGCTCCGATCGCCCCCAAAACGGCCGCCATTTCTTCTGTGTCACACCGTAAACAGCCGTTCCATATCTTTGCTGGCCGTAATATTAATCCCTGTTCTGCTGGACGGTGATGTCACCACGAAGGCCCGCCCCCTTCCGTTATTGACGATCTCCTCCTGCTCGCTCTCATTGATGGCTCCTGCCTTTTCATACAGCTTGCACAGATCATGCATATCATTGGGCGACAGCGGGAAAATAAAAGAGTACTGACAGGCATTAATGATGGCTGTGGATTTTCTGGCCAGCTCCTCTGTTCCCACGAAATCCGCAATATTCTGGGTGATGATAATCTGCATCCCGTTGTATTTACGGATACGCTTCGCAAGCTGGTACATAAAGTCCAGGGCGATGGGAAACTTGCTGTCAATAAACACATGGGCCTCGTCAATGACTACAATCACCTTTCTCTGGGCCCCATAGCGGATATTGTAATCCCGGTTCTTAATCACCTCATTGTCAAGCCATTTCAGCACCAGAAGCATCTGGGCATTGGCAATGGTGTTGTTCTTGTTGGCCAGAAGGGACTGGAAGTTAAACACAATAAAATTTTCATTGGTGGAAATGGAGGCCGGTCCGTTCCACAAAAGAGAATTTCGCCCTCCTGTGGCAAACTTGGATATGTAGTTTAAAAGGACTCTTAAATTTTCCTTGCTGTATTCTCCTGTGGCAAGCTGATAATCATTGAGAATCTTGTCATACAGGTCATCAAAAACCGGATAATCCTCCGGCTCCAGTTCGCTTAAATCTGTCTCGCTGTCAATCCCCTTCGCCTCATACACACGCATGGTAATATTATTCAGATACTCCAGCGCGTCTGGTTCAATTCCTGGAAGAATCTGACGGTAAAATTCTTCCAAAAACTGCAGATGAGTGCTGAAACTGGTGTTGACAGACTCCTCCTCACTCTCCTCCTCATCTGAAAGGCTCGCGATAATGTGGAAGGGATTCAGTCGTCCCTGGGTAGCGCTTCCCACATCAATCACCTTGCCGTTGAGATTTTGAGCCAGACCGAAATACTCATTCTCCGGGTCCAGAATAAAAATCTTGCTGTTATCTGCTGCCAGGTTGGTAAGAATAGTCTTGGTCGCATAAGATTTTCCGCTTCCCGACTTTCCGATGACCACCATGTTGCTGTTCACCCGGTCTTTATTGCGGACAAAAAAGTCAATGAATACCGGCTTCCCTCCGCTGTTGCCGATACAGACCCCGTTGGGATCACTTAAGGACTTATTGACAAACGGAAATGCAGCCGCCACAGAGCTGGAATGGATCCCTCTGCTCACCCTTTTATAAGCGTCATAACCGGATATCTGGCTGGAGGCATAGGCCTCAAACTGCTGCACATAATTATCCGTAGACCGGAAGCTTTCCTCCGAGAGAGACCTCTTAATCTGCTTCTTTAAGGAGAGG
The DNA here is from genome assembly GCA_947643685.1 of uncultured Clostridium sp. GTDB lineage: Bacteria > Bacillota > Clostridia > Lachnospirales > Lachnospiraceae > CANRXD01. The sequence continues at coordinate 5,020 of CANRXD010000091.1, forward strand.
GTGGAAGAAGACGCCTTTTTCCTCTCCTGCTCCGGAAGCCCCATCTGCCAGGAAAGCTCATAATCATAGGCCGTCAGAAACACATTGACGTCCAGAAGAGTCTCGTTGTCGCTTTGAAGCATGGCCAGGACCTCCGCCAGCGTATCCACATGGGTCTGTAACTCCATCAGCCGGCTGGTTTTCCCTGTGGAGTTGGCCTGCTCCCTCAGCTCGTCAATGGCCCTGTCAATCTGACGGATTCCCTTATACCGGTCCACCATCCTCATCTTCATGACCACTCTGGTGCCGGGGCGGTTAAAAAGATTGCTGCCCCATGCATTTCCCACAATCGTAGGGTAATCTGTAATACGGAAATTGTGGGTGATCAGATCATCATACTGAACCGTGCGGCTTGTAAATTTAATCTCCTTCGGAAGGATCCAGTCCATATACTGATCCTTTGTAAGCTCATAGACCTCTCTCTCGTCAAAATTCAAAGTATAGTTGTATTTGAGGAATACCACCAGCTCCTTCTCTGACAGAATATGGCACTCCATATCATCACTGTTCATGGTCCGTACCATACTTTCCGCCTGACTTATAAGCATATCTTTATCCTTGTGGAAAAAGAGCATATAATGACAGGGTACATACACCTTATCCCTTTCATTGATATAGCGGATCTGTTCCATACGGTCATAGATAATTCCCACCCTGGTCGTCAGTTCATCTTCATTTAAAAGACCGTTGACAAACGCTTCTTCCAGCTCCGCAATCTTTCTCTCCTCGGTCTCTATGTAAGTATCATAGAGTACCGGGCGGTCGATTTTCACCAGCGCGGCGGTCTCCGTACCGGAAATAGTACGCAGCACAGAACCAAAGATCTGGTCGATCATCTGATTCTGGCGCTGTAACGTATAAAATTTAAACTCCACATCCGGAATATTTACCGCGACTCCATAATATTCGCCGTCATATTCAATAAAAGAACCGTCAATTCCAGTAAATGGAGTAATATCCTTTACTTTCGGGATTCCCTTTTTGGCCGGTTCTTTCTGAAACAGACGATATCTGGCCAGATATTTTAAGAAATTATAGAGCATCATATAAGCCTTCTCGCCTTCTACCGGCACCACGGAAGCTCCGAACAGAACGGCAATGGCGGCTCCTATGTACAGTCTGAAAGGCAAATTGGAGAATACAACAGAAATGACAATGGTGATGCCGATAATTCCCACAAAAACGTCGGGAACTTCCACGCCCTTGAAAAACTCCATGGCTACTTTGGTTTTCTTGGGTATGACTCTCATATCGAATTCCTCCTGGTTCTCTGTCCGTTTCCTGGCTGATTATTCCCAATCCGGACACTTCCTGCCTGGCTGTTTCCTGTCTGTCCTTTAAACTGTACGCCCCGGACACTGAGACTTCTGTAATTTACATTCCTTCCGGCAGAAGTGATTGTCACCTTCTGTACGGCAGGAACCGTACACCTTACCTGATAGGGCCGGACACGGCCCTGGACCCATGTTTTGCTGCTGCCGGATATGTCGGTGCCGCTTCCCACAGTGATTCCCCTGCCATATTTTCCGGCACCGGAGCCAGATCCTCCAACGCCAACACTGCCTTTGCCGCTTGCAGAACCTCCGACGCCTCCGCTGCTTCCGCCGCTCTCATATCCTTCGACACCTCCGCTGCTTCCGCTGCTTTCATATCCTTCGACGCCTCCACTGCTTCCGCCGCTCTCATAT
>CANRXD010000092.1 GCA_947643685.1 uncultured Clostridium sp.
TTTCCGTGAAAAATGGGAGGTTTTTTCTTTTAAAATTTTTTGCTCGTCAGAGTTGAAACACATTGGTATTTTCCACACTTCCTGCATGCACCAGATTCATTTTATAATTTGGAAGATATGTCTCCAATTCTTTACTCCGGGCTCCTTCTTCATTCCATCCCATCATCTCATACAAGCTCCTGCTGCCATCCCACTCTCCCCCGAAATAAAATACAATGGTTATCACAGGGGTCAGCCGGTCTTCCTTTGTAATGCCGGATAAAAACTCTTCTCCCTTCAAAAGCTCTCCCCTCTCCCTGTGGCCCTTTTCAATCTCCTGAATCTGTCTCACATATTCCAGGGCATCATACAGCATGCTCCGCACCGGCATGGCATAATGTACCCTGCTTTGACTTTCCTCAGCAAAGATCACCGAATACATGCCCACATCCGCTTTCATCTGTATATCTCTCCTCCGCTCCAGGGCACATAATTTTCCGGAAGCCGCCTCGTATAAAATTCCCGGCTGTCCGGAAATGCATTCCAGCCCTTCCGGTTTCAGAATCTGCTCCCCATGATACACAATTCCATTGACAAAATCCGCAAAGATTTCTTTTCGTCCCATCATCTGATTCACCGCCACATCGGCTTTTCCCATGAAATCCCTCCAGTTTAAACAATTATTTTTTGTTACCATTCACAGGGGGCAGAGAAAATCAGATGAAAACAGACGTCAGGCCTGCTTATAAGACAATTTTCATCCGTTTTTTCACACCAGGCGTCTGTGAACAGTAACTATCTTATCAAATCAGGAATTTTGCGGCCATATGCCGCCAGAAACATGACGCTTATACGCATCACAAGATAAAAAGACTATACCACTTATGGTATAAAATAAGGAGAACTCTTTTGTAAAAAGAATACCATACTTCCAGCAAAATAACAAGAAATTTTTGTAACAGATAATATGTAGTGACGGGAAGTGTAACACCTTCCCGGAAGTAAAAAAGTAACCTCAACTATTTGAACAATCGTGGATTTACCTGTATACTAAGATTGACAAAAACCTGGAAACAGGGATTACCGCATTCAAAATAGGAGGTTACTTATGAATACTATTATAATCAATTTTGGCATGGATGTCCATACTACAAATTTTACTCTTTGCTGCTATAACCTTTACAACGGTGCCTTTTTCGGTGAAACCTCAGTCGCCCCGGATTACCGGGAGGTGGTCAAATACATGGACACCATCCGGAAGGCGCAGAAGCTATCCACAGGTTTGGATGTTGAGTTTGTCTGCGGTTATGAGGCAGGCTGTCCCGGCTACACCCTTTACCACCAGTTCAAAGAGTTTTGAAGCTGGAGAACACATCTCCTGTGGTCCATATACAGGGGGGACTCAGGGCGCCAGGACGGTTCGATTTGAATCGGTCCCTGGAGGAAATGAACAGAGAAATCATACAGCTTGTACTGGAAGAATGCGGGGGCAATCTAACAGCTCAGCCCTGTAAGAATTCAGGGCTGAGCTGTTTACAATTACCATATAGCCGGTCTTACATCTGCAGGAAGAGGATTGGGATAGGTTTCACCATCCAGCGCCTCTTCCCAGTCTTTTTTCGCCTGAGCCAGAAGATCTGGCTTTTCCAGAAGCTCCACACCCGTACAGGCCATGACCTTGGCCGCTGTAAGCATACCTTTATGGGCTATGGATGCCTTTCCCTGTGCCACGGCCTGCCAGGAATGCAGGGCCGTTCCCGCCGCATAACAGTTCACGTTCACCTGCCCGGTGGGAACCACCCAGCTCACATCACCCACATCCGTGGAACCGCCGCCGCCAAAAGTAAATTCTCTGTCCAGAACAAAATCCAGAAGCGGCATTTCCATCATTTCTTTCTTTTTATCCTTATCCGCCAGAGCGTTAATCATATCCTTAAGGCCTTCTTTATCCAGCTCCGTAATGGCCTCTTTAAACTTCGCCGCATAGGCAAGCTCTTCTTCTGTATAGCCAATGGGAACAAAATGCCTTAAATTTTCGTCCATGACACTCTCCAGCGCAGGATTCCCGATCACATTGGAATAGGCGGCCACCTGCTTAATCTCCACCGTGGTTCCGGTAATCAGGGCCGCACCCTTTGCAATGTCGCACATTCTCTCATACAGCTTTTTCACCTGGGTTACCTTCGGCGCACGGATGGCGTAAAGAATCTGGGCCTCTGACGGAATCACATTGGGGGCGATTCCCCCGGTGTTGGTGATGGCTCCGTGGACTCTTGCCTCATCAATCATATGTTCTCTCATATAATTGACACCGATATCCATGATCTCCACCGCATCCAGGGCGGACCGTCCCAGCTCCGGCGCCCCCGCCGCATGGGATGAAATTCCATGGAAGGTAAAAAACACACGGAAGTTGGCCAGAAATTTATCGTCGGACACAGTTTTGTTGGTGGTGTCAGGATGCCAGGTGATGGCGGCATCGCAGTCGTCAAAAAAGCCGTCCCGGACCAGATAGGCCTTTCCTCCTGCGTTTTCCTCTGCCGGACACCCGTAGTACCTGATTGTGCCGGAACAACGGTTTTCTTCCATATAGGACTTCAAAGCATCCGCCGCGGCCAGAGCAGCCGTACCAAGAAGATGATGACCGCAGCCATGTCCGTTGTCCTTTCCTTTAACAGGACACCGCACCGGCTGGTCCGCCTCCTGCTGGAGGCTGGATAAAGCGTCAAACTCTCCAAGAAACGCCAGTACCGGCTTTCCGCTCCCATATTCCGCAATAAAAGCCGTCGCTTCCCCTGCCAGATCAAACCGTATGGAAAATCCTCTGGATTTTAAATACTCCTGCTGGATTCTGGAGGAATTCCATTCCTGAAATCTGGGCTCCGCGTATTCCCAGATCTCATCACTCATGTCCGTATACGTCTGTTTTCTCTGTTCAATCAGGTCATTGATTGTCGTTCTAAAGTCTCTTTCCATACATAACTCCTTTGTCGTGAGACCGTCTTAAAATTCGCTTTTTCAGCAATATGTAGACGAAATTCAGATTTTTCTCTTACCAGACGGACGGCTTTAAATCCTTTGGAAGCGGATTGGGATATACCTCTCCATCCAGCTCTTCTTTCCAGTCTGCTTTCGCCTGTTCCACCAGCTCCGGTTTCATTAAAAGCTCCGCCCCCGTATAAGCCAGAACCCTGGCGGCTGCCATCATGCCTTTATGGGCCACAGAAGCCTTTCCCTGGGCCACAGCCTGCCAGGAATGGAGAGCCGTTCCCGCCGCATAGCAGTTTGTATATACATGTCCCACCGGAACTACCCAGCTCACATCGCCCACATCTGTGGAGCCGCCTCCGCCGTAAGCAGAATTTTTATCCACAATGAAATCCCAGAGAGGAGTCTCCAAAAGTTCCTTTCTTTTCTCCTTGCCTCCGATATTTGCGGCTATGGCTTTAAGCCCTTCTTTATCAAGCTCTGTGATGACCTGCTGGAATTTTTTCGCATAGGCAAGCTCCTCTTCTGTAAAGCCCACCGGAATTACATGCTCTAAATTTTCCTGAATCAGATTATCAAGGGTTTCGTTGTCAACCAGATTCGAATAGGCCGCCACCTGCTTAATCTCCACAGTGGTACCGGTAATTAGGGCCGCACCCTTTGCAATGTCGCACATTCTCTCAAACAGCTTCTGTACCTGGGTTACCTTTGGCGCACGGATCGCATACAGAATCTGTGCCTCTGACGGAATTACATTGGGAGCAATTCCTCCGGAATTTGTGATCGCCCCGTGGACCCTGGCCGCGTCAATCATATGTTCCCTCATATAGTTGACGCCGATGTCCATGATCTCCACTGCATCCAGGGCAGACCGTCCCAGCTCCGGCGCTCCTGCCGCGTGGGAAGAAATTCCATGGAAGGTAAAAAATACCCGGAAATTGGCCAGATGGAATCCTCCCTTCATGACCTTGTTCATGGTATAGGGATGCCAGGTAAGGGCAATATCGCAGTCGTCAAAGTATCCGTCCCGAACCAGGTAGGCCTTTCCTCCTGCATTCTCCTCCGCGGGACAGCCATAGTACCGGATCGTGCCGGAAAGGTGGTTCTCTTCCATATAAGCCTTTAAAGCATCTGCTGCCGCCAGAGACGCTGTACCAAGAAGATGATGGCCGCAGCCATGTCCATTGTCCTTTCCTTCAATGGGACACCTGGTCACCTGGTCCGCCTCCTGCTGAAGACTGGATAAGGCATCAAATTCTCCCAGGAGCGCCAGCACCGGCTTCCCGCTCCCATATTCGGCAATAAACGCCGTTTCCTCCCCGGCCAGATCAGCCCTGATGGAGAATCCCCGGGACTTTAAATATTCCTGCTGGATTCTGGAAGAATCCCGTTCCTGAAACCTGGGTTCCGCATACCCCCAAATAGTATCACTGATTTTCGTGTACTCCCCTGTTCTCTGCTCCAGAATCTCTGAAATTGCAGCTCTGAAATCTGTTCCCATATGCATACCTCTTTCTTTTTATGTTTTTCATCATGGATGGCGCTTTCCTGTCACCGTATCCACTGTGATTTTCCACACTGCCACAGCCTGCGTTTCCTGCTCCGAAAAGGCGGCTTTATCATAAGAAATCCCTTCCGGCGCACCAATGTGATTCATAATAACAGCCAGGCCTTCCCGCTTTTTCTCCGGCTCACCGATTATCTTTGCATTTCCGCTTCCGCATACACTTTCAAAACTGGTACTGGATTTACAGGCATGCTCTTTGACCAGCTTCATTTTATTTCCGCCATAAATCGAAAACGAAACATGGGGATTCTTTTTTAACAGTTCAAGCTTTGTCCCCTGGGCTGCCCCATGGAAGTAAAGCACCAGCTTCCCGTCTTCCATTCTGGCCCCGTAGTTTAGCGGAACCAGATACGGGAACGGCTCGTCACAAAAAGCCACGGTACAGACAGTTTCCCGTTTTACAATCTCAAAAATTTCCGCCATGTCTGTAAGTTCTCTGTCCTTTCGTCTCATACGGGTTTCCTCCAATCACTGTTTCTTATAAATAACGGTCCCGCCCACAATGGTCATCTCCGGAAGAATATCCCGGATTTCCATGGGATCACAGGTAAAAATATCCCGGTCAAGGACGACCATGTCCGCAAGATATCCCGGTTTGATGCGTCCTTTAAAGCTTTCACAAAACTCGTTGTAGGCCGAGCCCGCCGTGTAGGCATCGATGGCGTCAGAAACATCCACGCATTCCTCCGGATAAAATCCCTTTTCAGGATATCCATCTTTATCCTTCCTTGTAACGGCAGAATACAGATTCGGGAAGGGATTTAAGTCTTCCACCGGAGAATCCGTTCCATAGGAAACATGGATTCCCAGCTCCTTTGCAGTCTTAAAGGCATAAGAAGTAGAGGAGAGAGCCTCCCCGCACCGGCTGGTTACCACATGCATATCATAATCCAGGAAAATGGGCTGGTAAGCCACCAGAACATCATCTTTCGCGATACGCTCCAGCATGGGCCTGTCGGTGATCTGACAGTGAATCAAGGTATGACGCAGCGGGTTTTTTCCGTCATGAAGCACATGCTCATAATTTCCCAGCACATCTTCTATGGCCTTATCTCCAATCACATGCGTTACCACCTGAATCCCCGCCTGGTCTGCCATCCGGCAGATGGTCTCCATTTCTTCGTTACTTCTGGCCTCCACACCATAGTTTTCCGGATCGTCCCGATATTCCTTTCGCATGGTCGCCGTTCTTCCGCCCAGAGAACCATCCTTAAAAAGCTTCACCGGGCCCAGAGCCAGCATTTGGGGATTATCATAAATGCCTGTTTTAAATTCTCCGTTCTCCACATAATTTTTAAATTCTTCCACGGAATGGACACAGACCTGATGGCGGTACCGGAGCTTACAAAGGCCGGCATCATAAACTTCATGGAGCAGCCGGAAAACATCATCCATGGGAAGCTGCCCGTTCCCTACATCGTTGGACTGTACACTGGTCACTCCATGGGCCAGAGCATAGTCCGCCGCCCGAAGAAACAGCCTCTTATTATCCTCCAGTGTGTATCTGGGAATCCGGTCCGCCGCAAGAGCAACGGCATTCTCTGTAAATATTCCATTGGGTCTGCCATTTTCATCGGTTTCTATGGTTCCGCCATCCACATGAACCATTGTTTCATCCAGCCCCAGAAGCTCAATCACCTTACTGTTTGCGGAGGCCACATGGCCGCAGACACGCTTCAGTACAATCGGGATTTCCGTTGAAATCCGGTCCAGATCATCCCGGGTCGGCATTCGCTTCTCCTCCGTAAAGAAATCCTGGTTCCATCCTTTACTGAGGATACCATTCTTTGCCTCCTCCGGATGCTCTTTCATGAATCCCCTCACCCGGTCAATCAGCTCAGATATGGAAGTCACTCCGATGATCTTTGCCTGGGCAAATCCCATTCCCACATTCAAAAGGTGCATATGGCTGTCGTTAAGACCGGGAATCACTGTTTTTCCCTGCAGATCAATGATCTCCGCTTCCCCTGCCATTTTAAGAATCTCCTGATTTTTCCCAACGGCACGGATCCTGTCATTTTCTGCAAACACCGCCTCTGCAAACACACCACGGTTTATGTAAATCTTTCCATTTACTAAAACCATCCTGCTCATTTTTACTCCCCTTCCCGATGAAATACTTATCTCTATTTTATCGGTTCCTGTCTCTTTTCGCAACGTTATTTACAGGAAAAAGAATCCTGCTTTTTCCTT
>CANRXD010000093.1 GCA_947643685.1 uncultured Clostridium sp.
ACTATTTATATCTCCAAGCAGACTCCCTATATTAACCTGTTTTACAGTATCAGCGATCTGGAGCGAATCGGGGATCATGCGGAAAATCTGGTGGAGGCTGCCCAGTACATGGAGGAACATGGACTGAAGTTTTCCGAGACAGGAATTGAAGATTTGCAGCAGATTTCCAAAGCGACTGTGGAAGCCGTAAGCCATGCGGTGTCAGCCCGTCAGGAGAATAATATGGAAGACATCCGCAAGGTCAGCAAGCTGGAGGATGAGGTGGATAATCTGGAGGAGGAGATGCGGGATAAACATATCGAGCGCCTTTCCCAGCAGACCTGCAATCCGTCAGCCGGTGTGGTGTTCCTGGACATTTTAAGCAATCTGGAGCGTATTTCCGATCATGCGTATAACGTTGCCGGGTATGTAAAGGATGAAATTTAGTGATTTAACAATCCCATTTCTTTGTAAAACCGTTCAGCGCCGGGATGAAGGGCAATGGGAAGCTCATCATACATGAACCCCTCCTTGGACATGGAGGAGAGGGCAGGATGCTGTTCTTTAAGCTGTTCTGTGTTGTTATACAGGATGGAAGTGAGCTCATAAACCAGTTCTTCGTCCATGGATGCCGGAACACAGAGGAGACATTTAATGCCGAAAGTGGCCACATCCTCCTCCTGTCCTTTATAGGTTCCGGCGGGAATCACATCTTTATAGTAGAAGGGATTTTCCTTTACAATGGAATCCAGTTCTTTGGGAGTATATTGAAGCACGGTACAGGGGAGCCTGGAGGAGAGACCGGAAAGGCTGTTGACAGGAATTCCGGTAAAGCCGTGGACAGCATCTAGGGAGCCATCGCTCACTCTGGAAGCCCCGGCTTCCAGACTGCAGTTTTCCAGGGTGGAATTCCCGCTGCCGATTCCCATGGTATTGAGAACAATTCTGGCGGAAAGCGCTGTGGTGGAATCCTCGGGCCCAATTCCGATCCGCTTTCCCATGAGGTCGTGAACATAGCGGATATTCATAGCGGAGGGAGCCATCCAGTTGGAAAGACTGGGATAGACGGCGGCCACGATACGGAGATTTCCAAGGGGCTTCTGGTCGAATGCATCCTGACCGTTTACAGCCGAAAAAGCAATGTCGCCGCTTATAAGGCCAAGGTCAATTTCACCGTTTTCCAGAGCCTGGGCATTGGAAAAAGAGCCGTTGGAGGCACTCAAATTTACGGTGATGCGGGAATCTCCCTGGTTAATAATCTGTGCCAGAGCCTTTCCCACCGGATACATGGTTCCGCCGATGTCAGCGGTACCGATGGTAAGAATCTCCACGGGCTCCTTTTGGGATGAGAAGAATGCAGAGGCACAGCCACAAAGGGAGACTGCCATATATAATACTAAGAGATAGATAAGAGTTTTTTTCATAAGTCCGGGTCCTGTCTGTCTATAAAGATTGTAACTGTATCGTGAAGCAATTTTAATGGCCATATGCTGTATCAGTTCAGAGACTGTCTGAACGATTACCACTTAACTATACCACAAAAGCGGGAGAGGGTTCAAGAAAAAAAGGACCGGCAAAAGAAAATGCCGATCCTTTTTAATGGGGGGGGAAATTTAAAACATCAGGCTTTAAAGAAACTTCCTATTACAGAGAGGAAAATGGGGTTGTAAATATCATCAATGATAACCGCGAAGGACGGATACAGAACCCACGCGATGTTGTGCCATCCGTACTGGTCCATAATGGCTTTTTCGTTTGCAACAGCGTTGGAACCGGAACCGCAGCCCCAGCCGATGTTTCCGGCTGTCATAACGGCGGCGCCATAGTCACGGCCGAACAGGTTGAAGGATACAAAGATTCCGAACAGTGCAATGAGGATTGCCTGTGCAACCAGGATAACGCCCATCTGGCCGGCAACCGGAGCCAGTTTTGTAAAGTCTGTGGTCATAAGAACCAGAGCCAGGTAAAGCTCTAAGAACATGTGCTCAATGGCATCAACTTCCGGTACATAGAATTTAATGTTACATGCTTCCATTACGTTTCTTGCAATGGCTCCGGCAAACAGACAGCCAATGAATTTTGGCATTTCAATCATCGGAATATTGTCAAGAAGACAGTAAATAGGCATACCGAGGGCGGCAAGGAGCAGAGTTAGGGCGAACATCATGATCATCCTGGTGTTGTTAAGCTCCGGTACCTTTCCTGTTGCGACTGCTTCCGGCTTATCGTTGGGGTCAGATTTTAAGCCGTGGCGCATGATTAAGAAAGCTGCCACCGGTCCGCCGATTAAGGAACCCATGATGTTTCCAAGGGTACCGGCGGCAACGCCGATGGTGGTTGCATCTGCGGCACCCCACCCTTCAAAGATCGGACCAAAGGCAGATGCGGTTCCAACTCCGCCGGACATGGCTGCGGAAGAACACTGCAGGCCCAGGAGAGGATTGAGGCCGATGACCTTACTGAGGGCGATGCCAAGAATATTCTGGCAGGTAATCAGCAGGCAGGCAGCGAAGGCGATCATGATGCAGAGCTTTCCGCCGGCCTTTTTTAACATCTTTGCACTGAATCCAAAACCAACGCAAAGGAAGAACAGGTTCTGGCAAAGATCTTTCATTATGGTGGCGTCAAAGGAGATGGATACGATTCCGAAGCCTTTGATGACGGAAATTAAAATCGAGAAGATAATGCCGGAAACTACGGGAGCCGGGATTGCATATTTTCTCAGTGCGGCGGACCGTGCAACTATGGCGCGTCCGAGGAAAATTACAATGGCGGCGAAACCCAGGGTACACAGATATTCAAATTTGAATGAGGCGATGGCCCCGTCTGCGGCAGGTTTAAACGTGCCGAAATAACTGATAATACTTTCCATAAAATAACTCCCTTCCAATTTCGTTTTTGGCATCCCCATGCCCTATGTATTAAGGTATTAAAACTTTATAAAAAAAGTGTAAAAGAAATTAAAAGTAAAGTCAATTTAAGTAAGTATGTAACAGATTTTAGTAAGTTTAGTAACTAATGTTTTCCAAAACCATACCGGATCGACGGGCGGCCTCCGGTTTTATAGTCAATGGTACTTATGATTTCTCCGGTGTCTACCATATAATTCATATAACGGCGGATGGTGATGCGGGACAGATGAATCTGCTCTGCAATCTGTTCGCTGGTGAAAAAGCTGTCAGAATGGTCAAAAAGAAAGTTCCGGATCATTTGAAGCGTTGTTTCACTTAAGCCTTTGGAAAGCTGGGAAGAGGAGTCCGATGCCCCTTCCTGGCGGGAAAAAAGCTGGTCGATGGTTGTCTGGTTTAAATTGTCACGGGCCTTTTCCAGACAGAGTCTCTTTTCGTGAAAACGGTCCAGGGCCGCTTTAAAACGGACATATTCAAAGGGCTTCACCAGATAATCCAGAACGCCGCGTCCAAAGAGAGAACGGACGATACATATGTCGCTGGCGGAGGTAACCATGATGATGGATGGTGTTTTTCCCATGGAGTGGAGTTTGTCGATGAAAGTATCTCCATTCATTAATGGGGTATAATAATCCAGAATAATAAGATCACAGGAATTTTTCTTTAAATACTCCAGGGCCTCGCCGCCGGATTTGAAGGTGCGGTCCACCTGGAAGGGGGCGGTCACCTCCACATACTGTTTGTTGATGGCCGCCACCATGGGGTCATCTTCAATAATAATAACGTGGTACATCAGACGGACTCCTTTCTCATATAAGTGAATGTTATGCAGGTTCCTTCGTTCTCTTCTGTGTCAATGGTAATTTCCCCGCCCTGAAGCGTTGCAATCTGGTGAATCAGATACAATCCCGTTCCGCGGTTTTCTCCTTTGGAGGAAATCCCCAGATCAAAGATATGGGGGAGAAGGTCCGGACGGATTCCGCGTCCGGTATCCTCGCAGGTGATGATGGTACAGGCATCGTTCATGTGGATGCCCAGGGTGATTTCTTTTATATCCTTTGGAGAGGCCGAAAGCTCCTCGATGGCATTTTCCAGGAGATTTCCAACGATGGTGATGTAGGATTCCATGGGCAAAAGCAGATCCTTGTTCGTGCAGCGACTGTCCGGAGTCACTAAAAGGCGGATTCCAAGCTCTGCCGCATGCATCGTTTTTCCGATGACAAGGGCACAGATCCGGGAGACCCGCAGACAGTCGGCTGTCTGGCGGATGGCCTGGCTGGACACCAGGCTGCTGTTGGTGATGAAGGTAATCGCCTGTTCCGTATGACCGGTCTGGAGGTAACCCAAGATCACATGAAGCTTATTTAAAAATTCGTGGTTAAAGGCGCGCAGCGTGTCCAGCATGGAGCGGGCACCGGAAAGTTCATCGGATAAAGCCTCCACTTCAGAGCGGTCATTGAAAAGAGTCAGGATTCCCTGAATGTCCGGTGGGGTTCCGATGGGATGCTCACTGCAGATTATGGAACGGTTCATGAACCGGACGCTTCTTGCGGGAACAGGATTTCCGGAAATTAAAATGCTTTCAAAGGCCGTGTCAGGAAACACATTTTTAATGGAATCTCCCACCACAGGTGCGTCTGATTCCAGAAAAGAGCGGACCGTCTGGTTGGCAAAGATTACCATTCCGTTTCTGTCAGAAGCAATAACGCCTTCCGTCATGGCATTCAGGACAGTGTCCTGTCTTAAATAAAGTTCCAGAAGCTCCTGGGGATGGTGCCCCATGAGGGAGGAGCAGAGGATACGCACAATGCCATGCGACAAAAGAATACTGGCCAAAAATGTCACAAAAGCGATGACAAGGTAGGCCGGCAGCAGAGCCTTTGCCTGTTCGGAAATATAGGTGGTGAAGACGGAAGCCATCACAAAGCCGATGATGGTGCCATCTTTTGCGGTGATGGCGTGGAAGGCGCGGCGCTGGAGGCCATGGGTTCCGAATCCGGTGGTGATATATGGTTTGCTGCCGGAGAGAATGGCCATGAACAGAATCCAGCTCCAGCCTGGCCTCCTCGGTGGGATAGCCGATGGTGAGCATGTCCACCACATGGTCCATGGAAGCAATATAGGAAGAAATTCCCATCAGGTTTTTGTCAATTTCTTTTTTCTGGCGGGTAAGATTAAAAGACAGGGTTATACTTAAAGAGAGAAGCAGCATACAGACCGAAATGGAAAGAAAGCTGATAAAAAGCTGGTTCTCCAAGGAAAGTTTCCTGAATTTTTCAATCATATCACACACCTCCCGGAAGCCAAAATACTGATTTTTTAAATTTATCACCAGTATAAAGAAAAAAAGCGAGTATGGCAAGAAAAATAAGTTACAGTTTACAGGGCTTCTTGTCCGGCTTAAGGCGGACAAGAAGATACCCCCCTTATAAATAGTAACAAAATTAAAGCATCATTTTGTAAAAAGGTCTTGCTATTTCTGGAAGAATTAGGTACAATGAATGTAAGTTGTATAATATTTAACAATCATATTTCCAACAATCTCATTTTTTAGGAGGAATGAAAAATGGCAGTTAAAGTTGCAATTAATGGTTTTGGCCGTATTGGCCGTCTGGCTTTCCGGCAGATGTTTGGCGCAGAAGGATTTGAGATCGTAGCGATCAACGATCTGACTTCTCCGGAAATGCTTGCTCACTTATTAAAGTATGACTCCACTCAGGGCAGATACGCACTGGCAGATAAGGTATCTTTTGGTGAGGATTCCATCACAGTTGACGGAAAAGAAATCAAGATTTATGCAAAGGCCAACGCAGCAGAGCTTCCGTGGGGAGAGATTGGCGTTGATGTTGTGCTGGAGTGCACAGGTTTCTACACCTCCAAGGCAAAAGCACAGGCTCATATTGATGCAGGTGCCAAGCACGTTATCATCTCCGCTCCGGCCGGAAATGACCTTCCGACTATCGTTTACAATGTAAACCATGAGACTCTCAGCAAGGAAGATCATATTATCTCCGCTGCTTCCTGTACAACAAACTGCCTGGCTCCGATGGCAAAGGCATTGAACGATGCTTTCCCGATTCAGTCCGGTATTATGTGCACCATCCACGCTTACACAGGCGATCAGATGACTCTTGACGGACCGCAGAGAAAGGGTGATAAGAGAAGAAGCCGTGCAGCAGCTATCAACATTGTTCCCAACAGCACAGGCGCTGCAAAGGCAATCGGCCTTGTTATTCCGGAATTAAACGGCAAATTAATCGGTTCCGCACAGCGTGTTCCTACCCCGACTGGTTCTACAACTATCTTAACCGCAGTTGTTAAGGGACAGCCGACCAAGGAAGCAGTTAACGCAGCAATGAAGGCAGCTTCCAATGAGTCCTTCGGCTACAACACCGATGAGATCGTATCCAGCGACATTATCGGTATGCGTTTCGGTTCTCTGTTCGATGCAACTCAGACCATGGTTCTCCCGATCGACGAGAACTCTGCCGAGGTTCAGGTTGTTTCCTGGTATGACAACGAGAATTCCTATACAAGCCAGATGGTTCGTACGATTAAACACTTTGGCAAATTACTGAACGCTTAATGCATTGCAAAGAATATAATTAGGCTCATTAAGGGTCCGGTCTGATGAGGACCGGACCCTTTTATAACGGAGGGAAATGAAATGTCTTTAAACAAAAAAACAGTTGATGATATCAACGTAAAGGGAAAAAGAGTTCTGGTTCGCTGCGATTTTAATGTTCCGCTTAAAAACGGTGAAATCACAGATGAGACGCGTATCGTGGCAGCTCTTCCCACGATTAAAAAATTAATCAGTGATGGCGGAAAGGT
>CANRXD010000094.1 GCA_947643685.1 uncultured Clostridium sp.
TTACAGAAATTCCCTGTACTTCTTCTGCAGGATTTACAAGACTAAAATGAAAAAGGGAAAAGTGAGGAAAAAAAGTGGAGACAAGGGATAAGAAGATGCAGGCATCAAGAACGATCGGCGTTATTATTACCATTCTCGGCGGCTGCCTCTGGGGCGCCTCCGGGGCCTGCGGGCAATACCTGTTTGAAAATAAAGGGGTGACCAGCAGGTGGCTGGTTCCGGTGAGGCTTGTAATGGCAGGAGTCTGTATGCTGGTTTATTATATCGGAAAGGAGCGAACAAAGGCCTTTCGGATATGGAAAAACCGGAAGGACGCAGTGGATGTGATCATTTACGGTATTTTTGGGCTGATGCTCTGCCAGTTTACTTATTTTACCACCATTGAGCTTTCCAACGCAGGAACAGCCACGGTCATACAGTATATTTCCCCGGCCATTGTCATGGTACTGGTCTGTTTTATGGAAAAGCGTCTGCCGAAATTCATTGAAATTCTGGCGCTTCTGTTTGCAATTGTGGGTATTTTTATCATCGCCACCCACGGAAATATCCACCAAATGGCCATTTCCAAAGAAGCGCTGATTGTGGGTCTGATTTCCGCTCTGACAGTGGTGCTTTACAACATGCAGCCCAGGCGTTTAATGGCCTATTACCCTACTCCGTATCTTCTGGCCTGGGGGATGGTGATCGGCGGAATTGTGCTTTCCTTTTTGTTCCAGCCGTGGAAGTACCATTATACCATAGATATGAGTTTTCTGGCAGCATTTCTGGCCATTGTACTTTTGGGAACGATTGTGGCGTTTTCCCTCTATATGCAGGGCGTGAAGCTCATTGGCCCGGCGCGTGCCAGCCTCTATGCCTGTACGGAGCCCATTGCGTCGGCGCTTCTTTCCTTCTTCTGGCTTAAGGTGCCTTTTGTGGCGGTGGATTTTCTGGGATTCGGATTAATTATTGCTACGATTCTGATGCTGGGCTTTTCTGATCTTAAGAAGGAGAAGTAGGGTTAGTACGGTTATGGGGCCGAAGTAGGCTGCAAGTGGAAAATGATATTGGTTTCATCGTTTACTTTTATGCTAATTTCAGATATAATGTTAGCACGAAAGGAATGATACCATGAACCGATTTGAACAGCTCGACCAACTAATGAAGGAATATGGCGGTACGATCCAGACCTTCCAGGTGTTGGAGGCCGGAATCAGTAAGCCCGTCTTTTATGCCTATGCAAAAGAAAAGGGACTGGAACAGGCAGCGCATGGCATTTATGTTGCACCGGATACCTGGACAGATGCCATGTATCTGTTGCATTTGCGCTGTGGGCAGGCCGTATTCTCTCATGAAACAGCGTTATTTTTCCACGATCTGACTGACAGGGAGCCGTTTCGGTATTCCGTTACGGTCAAGACCGGCTATAATCCATTCCGTCTACGAGAGGACAGTGTTCAGGTCTATACGGTAAAAAGGGAGTTGCATGAGGTGGGAATGACCACCGGGCAGACCCCATTCGGCCATGTGGTACCGGTTTACAATATGGAGCGGACAATCTGCGACCTGCTCCGCAGCCGTAGTCGTATGGAAATCCAGGTGTTCCAAGGTGCCTTAAAGCAGTATGCCCGGAGGAAAGACAAGAACCTGCGGATGCTGATGCAGTATGCGGCCATGTTCCATGTAGAAAAAATACTTCGACAGTATTTGGAGGTACTTTTGTAGTGATAACAACGGCAAGACAAATAAAAGATCTGATCCGTAATCTTTCCAGAAAGAACGCTGCGGACGCGCATATTTTGATGCGGAATTACATGATGGAACGGTTTCTGGAGCGCATCGCGCTCTCTGACTATAAGGACAGATTTATCTTAAGGGGTGGGATGCTGGTGGCTGCAATGGTTGGTCTGGATGCCCGCGCTACGATGGACATGGACGCTACGATCAAAGGGGCCAATATCAGTGTGGAGAATGTGGAAAACATCATATCTTCCTGCCAGGGCTTTATACCAGATGGGAGGCGGCGTATGAACGATAGGACCTGGCTGGCAAAGTTTACTCTGCTATGTACCGCTGATGATTGAAACTGGTAGAGTGATATACTTAAAACATATGTTCTCACAAAAGGAGGAAATTTTATGGGCGGGCGGACAGAGGAGAAGGAACCGGAAAAGAATATTTGCGTGGGGCTGCTGGCCCATGTGGATGCGGGAAAGACAACGCTTTCGGAGGCCATTTTATACCTGACGGGAAGTATCCGAAAGCTGGGCCGGGTGGATAACCGGGATGCTTTTCTGGATACGTATGCCCTGGAGAGAGCCAGAGGAATTACGATTTTTTCCAAGCAGGCTGAATTTATGTTAAACCACAGGCCTGTGACGCTTCTGGATACGCCTGGCCATGTGGATTTTTCTTCCGAGATGGAGCGAACGCTGCAGGTGCTGGATTATGCGGTGTTGGTCATCAACGGAGCGGACGGCGTGCAGGGCCACACGGAGACCCTGTGGCGGCTTTTAAAACGTTACCGGATTCCTGTGTTTTTATTTGTAAATAAGATGGACCAGGCCGGGACAGACCGGAAGCGGCTCCTGGGAGATTTGAAGAAACGGCTGGACGGAGCGATTGTGGATTTTGAGGGCTTCGGGACGTTTGTGTCGGAAAAAACAAAACGTCTGGAATGGAACGGGAATGGAAATGGGAATGGGAATGCAGCGGAGCGGTTAGAGGAGCTTGCCATGTGCAGTGAACCGCTTCTGGAAACCTATCTGGAATCGGGGACCATGGATGGATGGGAAATCCGGGACGCTATTGAAAAGAGAAAGGTCTTTCCCTGCTATTTTGGCTCGGCTTTAAAGCTTACCGGTGTGGAGGAGTTTTTAAAAGGATTCGAAATCTTTGCCAAAGCCAGGGAGTATCCGAAAGAATTTGGGGCCAAGGTATTTAAAATTTCAAGGGATGATCAGGGAAACCGTCTGACCCATTTGAAAATCACCGGAGGGACTCTTAAGGTGAAGGAATTCCTGGATGGGAAGGAGGAAAAGGTGAACCAGATCCGGGTGTATTCCGGGCAGAAATTTGAGACGGCAGGCGAGGTAACGGCCGGCAGAATCTGCGCGGTCACCGGTCCTTTAAAAACCAGGCCGGGCCAGGGCTTCGGCATAGAGATCCAGTCGGGGAGCCCCATGCTGGAGCCGGTTCTTACCTATAAGGTTCATCTGCCCCAGGGATGTGATGTTCATGGAATGCTTAAGAACTTAAGGATGCTGGAGGAAGAGGATCCGCAGCTTCATATTGCCTGGAATGAAACTCTTGGAGAGATTCAGGCCCAGGTCATGGGAGATGTACAGATTGAAATTTTAAAGAGCCAGATTAAAGAACGGTTTGATACGGATGTGGAGTTTGGGAGCGGCAATATTGTTTATAAAGAAACCATCATGCACCCGGTGGAAGGCGTGGGCCATTTTGAGCCGCTGCGCCATTATGCGGAGGTCCACCTTCTTATGGAGCCGGGGGATGTGGGGAGCGGTCTTATACTGGAGGCCGACTGCAGCGAGGATGTGCTGGATAAAAACTGGCAGAGGTTAATTCTTACTCATCTGGAGGAAAAAAGGCACCGGGGAATTCTTACGGGTTCAGAGATTACAGATATGAAGATCACCCTGATTGCAGGAAGAGCCCATTTAAAACATACGGAAGGCGGCGATTTCCGTCAGGCTACGTACCGGGCTGTCCGTCAGGGATTAAGAGAGGCCGGGTGCCGCCTTCTGGAGCCTTATTATTCCTTTGTGCTGGAAGTGCCCCGGGAGTCTGTGGGCCGCACCATGGCAGACCTGGAACGGATGCAGGGGACCTTTGGGGCTCCGGAGCAGGAAAAGGATATGGCGGTTCTGAAAGGAAGCGCGCCTGTGGTGACCATGCGGGATTACCAGAGGGACGTGGCCGCCTACACAGGAGGGCGGGGGAGACTTTCGCTGAGTTTTAAGGGCTATGAACTATGTCACAATGAGGAAGAGGTCATAAATCAGGCGGGCTATGATTTTGATCTGGACCTTCAGGATCCGGCGGGTTCTGTATTTTGTTCCCATGGAGCCGGGTTTACGGTGCCATGGGACCAGGTGAAGCAGTATATGCATGTGGCAAGCCCGCTCACAAAGATACGACCTGAGCTCTGTCGGAGAACGGCCGCGGCAGACAGTCAGGCAGCAAAGGAAGGTGGATCTGCGGCTGAGATCACAGCAGGGACAGCTGTGGGCTGCGGCCCGGGATCCGGAAGCCGGAAAGGAGTTCCGGCCGTTTCCGGCCGTCTTTCTGTTTCTCTTAGCGAGGACAGGGAGCTGGAGGAAATTTTCATCCGTACTTTCGGTGAGCCCAGACGGTCATATCCATCCGGAGGGGATTCCAGACGGGTCATACGGGCAAAGGATACGGAAAGCCGCGGACAGAGGAAAACAGCCGAATCAGAGCCGGAGGAAGAGTATCTTCTGGTGGACGGATATAATATTATCTTTGCCTGGGAGGAATTGAATGAACTGGCGAAGACCAACATTGATGGAGCCAGGTATCGTCTGATGGACATTTTATGTAATTATCAGGGGTTTAAAAAATGTACACTGATTGTGGTGTTCGATGCCTACAAGGTGACGGGAAACACGGGAGAAGCTCAGAAGTACCACAATATCCATGTGGTTTATACAAAGGAAGCGGAGACTGCGGACCAGTATATCGAGAAACTGGCCCATAAAATCGGCCAGAAGTACCGGGTAACAGTAGCCACCTCAGACGGACTGGAGCAGCTCATTATCCGGGGACAGGGATGCCTTCTGATGTCGGCCAGGGACCTTAAGGAGGAAGTGGAGTATGTGAATCGCCTCATTGATGAGGAAAAGGGGAAACTTAAGGAAGGTCCGGGGAAGTCCGGAAAAAACTATCTTCTGTCCCATGCCGATCATGAGACGAAGGAATATCTGGAGGAAGTACGTCTGGGAAAGCAATAAATTCCGCCGGCTAACCGTTTGGAGGTATGGCGAAAATAGAAGGAGGCTGTTATATGACAAAGGATATTTTGTCGTTCGGCGAAAGCCGGACGCCTGCCCGAAGGGCATGTATGACGGGATGCCCGGGTGGATATATCATGGCATTTGACGCGGGAACCACCAGCAGCAGGTGTATTCTTTTTAATGAAAAGGGAGAGATCTGCAGCGTGGCGCAAAAAGAGTTTACACAGTATTTTCCGAAGCCCGGCTGGGTGGAGCATGATGCCAATGAGATCTGGTCCACACAGCTTGGGGTTGCCGTGGAAGCCATGTCAAAAATCGGAGCATCCGCAGAAGATATTGCCGCAATCGGAATTACCAACCAACGGGAAACCACCGTCGTCTGGGACAAAAATACAGGGGAACCCATATATCATGCCATTGTGTGGCAGTGCCGCAGAACCTCGGAGTATTGTGATTTATTAAAGGAAAAGGGGCTGGTGGATACCTTCCGTGCAAAGACCGGCCTTGTGATTGATGCATATTTTTCAGGGACCAAGTTAAAATGGATTCTGGACCATGTGGAGGGAGCCAGGGAGCGGGCCGGGCGTGGAGAGCTTTTATTCGGAACCGTGGAGACCTGGCTGATCTGGAAGCTGACCAGAGGAAGGGTCCATGTGACTGATTATTCCAATGCGTCCCGAACCATGCTGTTTAATATCAATACGCTGGAATGGGATCATGAAATTCTCACGGAATTAAATATTCCGGAATCCATGCTTCCGGAGGTAAAGCCCTCAAGCTGTATTTATGGAACGACGGATCCACAGTTTTTCGGAGGTCCCATTGCCATCAGCGGCGCGGCCGGAGACCAGCAGGCCGCCCTGTTCGGACAGACCTGCTTTTTGCCGGGGGAGGCGAAAAATACTTATGGAACCGGATGTTTTCTTCTGATGAATACAGGGGAAAAGCCAGTCTTTTCCCAAAACGGCCTGGTTACCACCATTGCGTGGGGCCTGGACGGCACTGTAACTTATGCTCTGGAGGGCTCTATTTTCGTTGCAGGGGCCGCTATCCAGTGGCTTCGGGACGGGCTGCGTTTTATTGACTCTTCGTCGGATTCCGAGTACATGGCAGGGAAGGTGGAGGACACCAACGGCTGCTATGTGGTTCCTGCCTTTACGGGACTGGGCGCACCCCATTGGGACCAGTATGCGCGGGGAACCATTGTGGGCTTAACCAGGGGCGTCAACAAATACCATATTATCCGGGCAACTCTGGATTCCATCTGCTATCAGACCAACGATGTGTTAAAGGCCATGGAGGCCGATTCCAAAATCCGCCTGGCTTCCCTTAAAGTGGATGGCGGAGCCAGTGCCAATAATTATCTGATGCAGACCCAGGCCGATATCATGAACGCGCCGGTAAAGCGCCCCCGGTGCATTGAGACCACAGCCATGGGAGCCGCCTGCCTGGCAGGCCTTGCGGTGGGTTACTGGAAAAACAAGGAAGAGATTATGAAAAACTGGGCCATGGACCGGATGTTTGAACCGAATATCTGTGAGGAGAAGCGGACCGGGATGGTGGAAGGCTGGGAACGGGCCGTGAAATGCTCTTTTGGATGGGCAAAGGAAAAGGAGCACAAAACATGAAACTGACCATGCTGTTGATTTCCGACAGATTCACCGTGAAGGGGAGCTTCGGTCATATCTGAAGCCAATCTTTTGCTGCTGGTCACAGAAAAAAATCCTTGCATTTTCCTGGGAAA
>CANRXD010000095.1 GCA_947643685.1 uncultured Clostridium sp.
GCATATGTCAGGAAGACAAAGGTGAGAAAGCACCCCGCCAGGCCGATTGCCGCAAGACACAGTCCATTGGCGAAGGACTTTCGGGAGCTGTTATAGGCGGCAAATTCCTGGGCGTAATCATCATTGGCCTTATAACTGGTATCCAATCCTACAACCACATAGTTTTGGTTGCTGTTGTAGGGATTGTTCTGGGCCATTAAAGCCGGGATACTGGGAAATGTAGAGTCAAAGTTAGTTCTCACAGCAAGGTCGCTGGAGTCTCCGGCATAATAAATATATTTTCCCATGGCCATCATATCATCCACTGTCATTTCCGGTGCATTGGTGAGAATTTCATAGATGGCGCTATTTTTCGAGTAATAGGCCACGCGGAAGTAAAAATTGGTGAAATCCGACATGAGCCTGGAATAAATGGAGTAGTAGGAGGAAAATCTGCTTAAAATTTCATAGGTCAGTTCCGGGAGCGTAGCAAAAGACTGATCCGGCCCGGTCAGTTCGTCCTCTGACTGGTAACAGCGCCACTGCACATAATATTGTGTTTCCTCTTCCTCCGACTGGTTTTCCGGAACTCCTTTTAGTTCATAATTGTCGCTTTCATCCAGATAGTAACCCAGGGATTTTCCATAGAGGATAATATCATTCAGGGTATAAGTCATGTCGCCGCCGGGGCCGGAGGTCACCTGAAGGACCACTTTATTGTAATCTACGTCTCCGTTGGTTTCAAAAATCTCCTGGTATTTTAAATAGTCAAAAATGCTGGTGATATCAGACTGTACTTTCTTATTAAAATCAGGGGACTGCTCGAAGGTCTCGTTTTGCAGCCAGTCCAGTCCACGGCCGTAATTGGTGTTTAAATACATAAAACCGATTCCCAGAAGCGCTATGCATGTAAAAATGAAATGCAGAAAACCGGCCATACGTTTTAAAACAGGGATTGGTGATTTCTGGTTCATAGGGGTCTCCTTACTGTTTCTCAATCTTATAGCCGACACCCCAGACTACCTTTAAATAGCGGGGTTCCTTCGGGTTAATTTCAATTTTTTCACGGATATGGCGGATATGGACAGCAACGGTGTTATCTGCCCCGATGGCATCTTCGTTCCATATTTTTTCATAAATCTGGTCAATGGAAAACACTTTTCCCGCATTCTTTACCAATAAGAGAAGGATATTATATTCAATGGGGGTGAGTTTAATTAATTCACCGTCCACGGAAACTTCTTTATTTTCATCGTTGATTAAAAGACCGCCGCACTTATAAATCTGGGAATTGCTCTGCTGGTTTAAGTTTCCAAGCTGCGTGTAACGGCGAAGCTGTGATTTTACACGGGCCACCAGCTCCAGGGGATTAAAGGGTTTTGTAATGTAATCATCAGCCCCTATATTAAGTCCAAGGATTTTGTCGGTATCCTCGGATTTGGCAGACAGAATAATAATGGGAATGCTGCTGGTCTCCCGCACTTTTAAAGTTGTACGGATTCCGTCCAGACCCGGCATCATAACATCGACAATCATAAGATTCACTTCATTTTTTTCAAGAAGCTCAAGAGCCTCATAGCCGTCAAAGGCCTTAATTACCTGAAAGCCTTCTCCGGTGAGATAGATGTTTATGGCTTCTACAATTTGTTTATCATCATCACAAACTAAAATGGTTTGCATGGGACTCCCTCCTTTTATGTAAATGGATTGCAGGACAAAAATTCGCCACATTCAGTATAACACAAAAATGTGGCGAACATATTAAAAATTCCTGTCAATAAGTAAAAATTAACATGAACCGTTATCAATCAGTTAAAACGGAAAACAGCTGTTCCGTAAGCCGGAAGCGGGTAAGCGAAAGAGAAAGGCTGACCATCGCACTCAGATTTGGAAGCTCTTACGGAGAACGGATGTTCACCGCGCCCGTAAAGGCCGTGCTTATTATCCAGAATCAGGGTATAGGTTCCTGCCTTTGGTACGCCCACACGGTAATCGTCTCTGGCCATAGGGGTGAAATTCACAATAAATAAAAGATTTTTCCTGCCTGTTTCATCTCTTCTTACAAAGCTGAAAATACTTCTGTCTCCATCATTGGCATTGATCCACTGGAAGCCGTTGGAATCGCTGTCAAGCCGGTAAAGTGCCGGGTATTTCTGGTAAATGTGGAGCAGGTCACTGAAGTATTTCTGAAGATCACGATGTGCCGGTTCGTCAGCCAGATACCAGTCCAGACCTACTTTTTCATCCCACTCATGATACTGACCAAAATCCTGCCCCATGAACAGCAGCTTTTTTCCGGGATGGCCGATCATGAAGGTGTAACCCGCCTTCAAATTGGCAAATTTATCATCCGGGAATCCCGGCATCTTATTAATCATGGAACATTTTAAGTGTACCACTTCGTCATGAGACAGAGATAAAATATAATTTTCGCTGGTGGCATAGGTAATTCCGAAGGTCATTTTATTGTGGTTGTATTTTCTGAAATAGGGATCCAGCTTCATATATTCCAGGAAATCGTGCATCCAGCCCATGTTCCATTTAAAGGTAAATCCGAGGCCTCCGGATTCCGGCCCCCTGGTGACGCCGGGCCATGCGGTGGATTCCTCAGCAATCATGATAGCTCCGGTCAGGTGTCCGGTTAAAACACTGTTTAAGTGGCGGAAAAATTCAATAGCTTCCAGGTTCTTATTTTCACCATACTTATTGGGGAGCCAGTTTCCGGCGCTTCTTCCATAGTCCAGATAGAGCATAGAAGCGACAGCGTCCACACGGAGCCCATCCACATGGAAATTTTCCACCCAGTACATGGCATTGGCGATTAAGAAATTTTTCACTTCATTTTTGCCATAATCAAATACCTTTGTGCCCCAGTCGGGATGCTCCCCCTTTCTCGGGTCAGCATATTCATAAAGAGGTTCGCCGTCAAAGTCCACAAGGCCGTGGGCATCCTTTGGAAAATGGGCCGGAACCCAGTCCAGGATAACACCGATGCCTTTTTTATGGAGGTAGTTGACAAAGTACATAAAGTCCCTGGGGGTCCCGTAACGGGAGGTGGGGGCATAGTAGCCAGTTACCTGGTAGCCCCAGGAGCCATCATAGGGATGCTCTGCGATTCCCATTAATTCCACGTGGGTATATCCCATCTTTTTTACATAATCCGCCAGCTCATGGGCGGCTTCTTTATATGTATAATAGCCCTCCTTTTCGGCCCGGTTTGTTTTCCGCCAGGAACCGAGGTGCAGCTCATAGATGGACATGGGAGATTTTACGGGATCCGAACTCTTCCTGGAGATAATCCATTTTTCATCGCCCCACTTAAAATCGGAAATATCAGCTACGACGGATGCGGTGCCGGGACGGAATTCAGCGCTGAATGCGTAGGGGTCTGCCTTAAAAATGATTTTATCTTCCCTGGTGGTAATTGCAAATTTATAAAGGGAGCCAGTCCCGAGACCCGGTACGAAGGCTTCATAGATGCCGGAGTCTTCCAGATTCTGCATGGGGGTGGCCTCCGGATTCCATCCGTTGAAATCACCTACCACGCCGACAGCCTTTGCATGGGGAGCCCAGACGGCAAAGTAAACGCCATTTTTTCCTTTATATGTTTTCGGATGCGCGCCCAGCTTTTCAAAAATTTTATAATGGGTTCCCTGGCCGAACAAATATCGATCCATCTCAGTAATAAATCCTGTTCCTGCCGGCTTTCTTGACGGAGTTTTTTTCTTCTTGCTTGTTCCTTTCATACTTACCCCTCCAGAAGTTTAAAGATTGCGCCGCCGTTGGGCGGGAGTGTTACGGAAAGTCTGCCGTTTTCCAGAAAAACCGGTCCGGCGGCTTCGTTCAGGAGATTTGCGGCCTGACGGGCGCCGGAAGGAACCGGAATGGAAAGCGTGGCAGGCTGGTCATCATTGTTGACAGCCGAAAGAAGCAGGCTGCTGGTGCCAAGACGGCAGAACGCATATTGCCGGTTGGTGAGAAGAAGCTCCTTATAAGGCCCTCCATGGAGTTCTTCATTTTCTTTATGAATCTTAGCCAGTGCTGTAATGTGATCGGTCAGGGCACAGGTTCTGGCACTCTGCTCTGCAATGGAAATGGCCGGGCGGAGAACCTCATCGGAGGTGTGGGAGCGCTTTCCCTCAATTCCCCACTCACTTCCATAATAAATCGAAGGAATGCCGGGAAGTGTGAATAAAAGCTGGTGTATGGGGAAAAGATGCTCCGGATTATTTACTTTACTGGCGATGCGGTCCTCATCATGGTTATCTACGAAAGTATAGAGGAAATTTCCGACAGCCTCCAGCCGTTTCACATTATGGGCGATTTCGAAGTAGTTATGATCATTGTGGGCGGAGTAGAGGGCCTTGTGGAGTTCGTAATTGGTAACGGAGTGGAGCATTTCCCCATTGACCCAGCGGCTGTATTCTCCGTGAATTACCTCGCCCATGAGCCAGAAATCTTCTTTTAAGGGAGTAGTTTTCTGACGCAGCTCCTTCATGAAATTAAAATCCAGGACATTGGCACAGTCGAGACGGATTCCGTCGATATCAAACTGTTCAACCCAGAATTTCACAGTATCAAAAAGATACTCCCTTACAGCCGGATTCTGGAGATTTAAACAGGGGAGCTCGTGATGCCCCTCCCATGCCTCATACCCAAAGGGGTCTCCCAGGGGGGTGCTCCATCCGAAATTGACTCCACGGTACCAATCCTTATAGGGAGATGCCTCGCGGTGTTCCCTAAGATCGCGGAAGGCAAAAAACTCACGTCCTGTATGATTAAAAACACCGTCCACCACAACGCGGATTCCATTTTTGTGACATTCCTCCACGAATTTTCTGAAATCATCACATGATCCCAGGCGTTTGTCAATGAGCCGGAAATCCCTTGTGTCATATCCGTGTCCTGAAGCTTCAAAGAGGGGACCGATATAAAGGGCGGTGCAGTTTATGCGTTTCATGTGAGGAATCCACTGCATTAATTCCCCAAAGTGGTCTGCCGCTGTAAGTTCATGATTTTCCTTTGGTGCACCTAAAAGCCCAAGAGGATAAATGTGATAAAAAACTGCTTGTTGATACCAGGGCTTCATAATTATTGTTAAACCTCCTGTAATTCGTGTTTTTTAAGTCTTTGAAGCAGGAACTGGTAACGAAGCTGGGCGGCGTTTAACTCATAAATATAACAGTCAATCAGGGTGGGATCCACTACTTGTTCAAATTGGTTCTGGGCGGACAAAATAGCCCCTTTGCTGATTTCGATCTGTCGCTTCAGTTCCGTTACGTCTTTCATGCGTTCCTTGCGTAAAGCCATTTTTTTACTGGAAAATATCATACTGCCACACTCCTTGCTTTTCCGATTCGGGAAAAATTTATTGTTAGTGGTAGTATCGTCCGTCATTTGCCGGTATATTCATTGAATGGAAATAACTGTTCTGCCCTTTAAATAGTTGAGCAGTTATCAATGGAATTCTTCTGAAGTTCATTATTAAGGCGGATCAGCTTTTCTACTGCCGTATCACTGTTCAGATAGTAATAATTGCAGACTCCCTTTTTTAAAACATCAATAAAACCGGAATCTTTTAAAATTTTTAAATGGTGGGAGACCGCCGGACGGGAAAGGCTGGTTTGTTCCGTGATCTCCTTTACATTTAAGCCGGGTACATTTCGTTTCTGGTCTGTGGCGTTAACCTCGTACAGGCACTGGATAATATTAAGTCTGGTGGGATCTCCAAGGGCGATGAAAAGTGGAATACATTCTGTAAAAATATCTTTTAAATTAGAGGTTTCCGTCATGCCGGTCCTCCTTTCGGGAAATTATTGGTTTAAAAAATTGAACTAAATATATTTTAACATTTTTATGGTTTTACGTCAATCTATTGTTGAAAATTCCTTCTATGAAGATATTAACATAATTATTTTTGTCAGTTTTTGACGAAAACAAAGGGGACATTTTTACGAATAGGAAATTGACTTTCTCCCTGATTTTGGAGATAATAGGAGCACATTCAGAGATGAGTTCTTCATTTTCTAAAAAGATAAAATACCGGCAGATTCGCCGGATGGCCGATTTGGGTCAGAATTCCAGAAAGTAAAAATTTAAGATAACTGTTCAGCAGGACTGTGCAGAGTCTGCCTCAGAAAGCAAAAATCTCATTGGCGGAGCCGGTTTTAAATGGATTTTTGCATGTAACCGCGAAGGCGCTGAACCGTTACAATCCAGGAAAGACGGAAGGAGAGGGTGTATTTTTGACAAGCGTATTGTTTTTGATTTTATTATCGGCAGCGGTCACGGACTGAAGGTATAAAAAGATATTTCACTGGCAGATTCTTCTGGGAATTTTTGCGGGTGCCTTGGGGATGAAGGAAAACTGGTTCCTGTTTTTCGTTCATGTGACTGGTACGTGTGCAGTATTTTATATTTTCTTTTTATGGCGGATGCTGGGTGCCGGGGATATTAAACTGATGGCGCTTTGTGTGGGAATGTTAGGAATTTCCGATGGAGTTTTAGTGCTTTTTCTGGGTCTTCTCTCCGCCTCTGCGGAATCCCTGCGAAAGCTGGGGAAACGGAAGATTCTGTGGAGCCGCCTGTCCGGACTGGCAGCCTTTGTGATTCAGTCAGGGCGTGACAGAAAAATCCGGGAATACCCGGGGAGGGCAGACCCCTGTGGGAGCCTGCGCCTGGGACCACATTTATTTCTGGGGTACTGTGCATTTCTTTTGCTTTTCAG
>CANRXD010000096.1 GCA_947643685.1 uncultured Clostridium sp.
GGAACTGCTGCTGGATAAAGGGACAAATTATTTTTCTCTCCGGGATCACAGTGCGTCTGCACCGAAGATGGCACTTCCGACTTCTTTTGACTTTTTTGACAGCGAAGAAGAGGCGAGAGAATTTTACCTGTGCCTGCGCCGTATCTTTGCGGCAATTCCCAAAAAAGGTGTGGATTTAAATCCATGTATTTTCCCGTGGTATCGTGTGGAATTATCAAAGTCGGATGTTGCAGTCCGCATGTGTCTCCTGGCATGGATGCTGCAGGATGAGGAATATATGGATGAGGCGGCTAAGATGATCCCGCTTATTGGCCAGGGGGAAACTTATGGCGCCAGTGGCCGTGCGCTGGCCGCCCGAGTGCTGCTTTACAGGCCAAAGACGCAGACAATATAAGAAGGGCCGCGCCGGAACACTGTCCTTGTTGAGAAAACAAAATCCGGCTGAACTTCGTGCGTGCATAGGAAGGCTCCTGGAAGAAAAATCAGAAGAATGTCATATGGGCGCGCTGGATCTGGCATTGCAGGTAAAAAAGGAAAAGCCGGAGGAGTTTAAGGAAATCCGTCCGCTGCTTTCAGCGTTAAAGGATCCCACGGGAAAGGAACAGGTACTTTTAGGTGAGCTGGTGGGAAAAAGCAGCGAGGCACAGGATATTTTAAATACACCGGGATATGGGTTTTATGACACGACAAAAGAATGGGTTCTGCCTCAGGTCACAGTAGATTCAACCGGGACAGAGAAGCTGTTTGTGCATGGAGAAAAAGACTGTATTCAACTCCTTAAAAAATTAAACGCGCTTATTGAAGAGAATCAGACACTGGAATATACGACAACCTGGGGAGCGGAGAAAGTTCTCGGAACCGGACTGGAGCGCTGCAGATGGATTACCAATGATCCCGATGCAACGCCCCTGGACGCATATCCGTTCCGCAAGCTGTGGGAGAAGTTTTATGAAACAGAGATAAAAACGCCGGATATGCTTATGGAGCTGTATCTTTACCAGACCTGCCGGCACAGACGAAAGGATTATGAGAATAATCTTAATGTTTACAGGCTGGTATTTGGAGGCCGGGAACCTTTTAAGGACCTGATGCAGGGGCTGCGTTACGGTGTTCAGGCCGGTACAGTGATCGATGTTTTGTTTATGGAGTATGTGCCACAGGAGCTTAGAAGCAGATGGGCCCTTGGGGTAACTGCGAAGCTGGTTTCTGTATTGGATGATTCCAATGACATGTATGAAAGCGAGGAACGCTATTACCGGGGAACGGAAATTGTCCGGAAACGGTCGGCAGAGCTTCCGATTTTTGCCAGTATGCTTGCCTGGTTAAAAAATGTTCCTGAGGAAGACTGGAAAAACAGCTTTACTCTGCGGTTTAAAATCAGGGAACGATATTCCAGGGCGTCCCTGGAGAAAGGTCCGCAAATCCGGGGGGAAGCTCTTGGTTCGGTTTTTGGCCAGGCGGACATTGTTCAGGCCTATGTACGGGGAATCTGGGACAAGGACCTGTTTTACAAGGCTATTTTTGATTTTATGGGTATTGGAAGTCTTTTCGGACCAATCAGCACGGTGGAGCAAAAAGGAAATGTCACTTCGAGAAATGCCAGAGTGGGAGAGCTTAACGCGTTCTTCGGTCCTGGAAAAATCGTGCCGGTGGATGGAAAGTACAGATTTGATGCCGTCGGAGATGAAATGCCGGAGATGACTCTGGCCCATATGCTTTATAAGGAGATCATCCCTGTGGTTCTCAAAGTAGAATTAAAGCGCGGGGAGCAGAGCACCCCGTTTTCCAGGCGTATCATGGATATCCGCATGATCTATGGAATTGATACGCTGATTCAGATACTAAGTGCTCTGGGGAATGATCCCCTGGATCGGAGCAGTTACTATTATGCTTCGAGAGAGGAAAGTAAGAAGGCTGTACTTAGCCATCTTTTAAAAGTCTGCCATCCGAAACCAGAGGAAACAGCCGGTGATCTGGGGAAAGCTTTGAAAGGGACGGATATTACAAAAAAGCGGCTGGTGGAAGCGGCCATGTATGCTCCTCAGTGGATTTCCATGGTGGAAGAGTATCTGGAGATGCCGGGATTTAAGAGCGGGTGCTATTACTTCATGGCACATACCAGTGAACGGATGGATGAATTTACCACCTCCATGGTGGCGAAATATACGCCGCTGACACCGGAGGAGCTGGCTGGCGGAGCCTTTGATGTAAATTGGTTTTCTGAGGCTTATGGAAAACTGGGAGAAAAGAATTTTAAGCTGCTTTATGATGCGGCCAAATATTCTTCTTCCGGTACGGCCCATGCCAGAGCAAGAAAATATGCAGATGCGGCTCTGGGAAAGGTATCTTTGAAGGAACTGAAGGCAGAGATTGATGCGAAGCGGAACAAAGACCTGCTGATGAGTATAGGGCTTCTTCCGCTGGATAAAGACAAAAAGAAAAAAGAAGTGCAGCTTCTGGACCGGTATCAGTATATTCAGAAGTATAAAAAAGAGAGCCGGAATTTCGGCGCTCAGAGACGTGCCAGCGAAGGGCGCGCAGTGGAGCTGGCACTTCAGAATTTAAGTGTCAACGCGGGATTTACAGATGTGACCCGGCTGACGCTCCGGATGGAATCAAAGCTTACGGAATCTTTTGGAGACTATTTTGAATGGCAGACACTGGAGGGAGATGTCTCTCTTAAGCTCCTCGTGGATGAAACGGGAAAGAGCAGCCTTTTATGTGAAAAAGCGGGAAAGAGCTTAAAATCCATTCCGGCAAAATATAAGAAAAATGAGATGGTTCTCCGGTATCAGGATGCCAATAAAAAGCTGAAGGAGCAATACAGCCGGACGAAGCAGATGATGGAACAGGCCATGGAGGACAGGACTACCTTTGAAGTCTGGGAGCTTTTAGAGCTGAAAAATAATCCGGTGGTGCGGCCCATCGTAGAACCGCTGGTTGTGAGAGCGGTAAACGAGGGGACATCGGCCGGTGGCGAGGGCCAGGAGGATGTTTTAGAGGGAACGGTGCGCGTAGGATTTTTAACAGAATCCGGCCTGATGGACTGGTCTGGTACTCTGACGGAAATCGGGGCAGATGAAAAAGTCTATATTGCCCATCCCTATGATCTCTATGAAACAGGATGCTGGCATGAATATCAGAAGGTACTGTTTGACAGAAAGATCCGCCAGCCTTTTAAGCAGATTTTCCGTGAGTTGTATGTAAAGCTTTCTGAGGAGTTAAATAAAACAGAATCTCTGATGTTCGCCGGAAATCAGATTCAGCCCCAGAAGACGGTGGGAGCCTTAAGAAGCCGTCGCTGGGTAGCCGACTATGAAGACGGACTTCAGAAGATTTATTATAAGGAGAACATTGTTGCCAGAATTTATGCCATGGCCGACTGGTTTTCTCCCAGTGATGTGGAAGCGCCGACACTGGAATACGTGGTATTCTATGACAGGAAAACCTTTAAGCCAATGAAGGTTACAGAGGTTCCGGATATCATTTACAGCGAAGTCATGCGGGATGTGGATCTGGCTGTCAGCGTGGCCCATGCCGGAGGGGTAGATCCGGAGACCAGCCATTCCACTGTCGAAATGCGCCGTGCCATTGTGGAATGTAATCTGGAGCTGTTTAAAATCAAAAATGTTGCCCTGGAAGGAAACCATGCTGTTATTGACGGGAAACTGGGACGTTATACGGTCCACCTTGGAAGCGGCGTGGTGCATCAGATGGGAAACTCCATGCTGTATGTGGTTCCGGTGCATTCCCAGCACCGGGGCAGGATGTTCCTGCCGTTTCTTGATGATGATCCGAAGACGGCGGAAATCTTGTCGAAAATTATTCTGTTTGCAGAAGATACAAAAATCAAGGATCCCGGCATTCTATCGCAGATACGGTAAAAATCAGGAGGAATCTCAGAAAGAGATTCCTCCTATTGGTGTTTTAAGCGGCTCATAACCTGAAACATTTTATGGATATCTACCGGTTTTGCCAGATGTGCATTCATACCGGCATCCTTTGCTAGGGCAATATCTTCGTCAAACGCATTGGCAGACAGAGCGATGATGGGCACGGTTTTTGCATCTGCCCGGTCCAGGCCGCGAATTACCCGCGATGCCTCATATCCGCTCATGACCGGCATCATCAAATCCATAAGTACACAGTCAAAGACTCCCGGCTCAGATGCCGTGAATGTATCTACGGCAACCTTTCCATCGTTGGCGGTCACGACCTTTGCGCCTGCATCCCTTAGAATAAACTCCACAATTTCGCAGTTGATTTCATTGTCCTCCACCAAAAGGACACACATACCGGCAATATTGTCTGGTATATTGCGGTCATCCCCTGAGGATTGCCCGCTTTGTTCTTCATCGACACGAACAGACAGAGCGATCCGGACCACACTTCCCTTGCCGACCTGGCTGTCAACCTCGACGGAACCGTTCATCTGTTCCACCAGCTTCTTTACGATGGACATGCCGAGCCCAACGCCGCTGTAATGGGTCCTTGCGCCCTGGTGCTCCTGAGCGAAGGGTTCAAAAATATGCTCTTTAAAATCCTCTCCGATGCCGATTCCCGTGTCACTGATTACGAATAAAAAGCTTGCTGTTTTGTCCTGGAAGCCAGTTTCCTCCGCCTTGATGGATACAGAACCGTTGGGGCGGTTATACTTGATGGCGTTGTCAATGACGTTCATCAGGATCTGTCTCAGATGCAGCGGATTTCCGATAACCTTGCTGTGCAGCAGGCCGGAGTCCTCCACCTCCAGACGGATTCCATTTTCCTCAGCCTGGGCGTACAGGATGGTAATACAGTCCGCCAGGGCATCATGAAGGTCAAAAGGTTCTTCTGTTTCTGCCAGCCTTCCACTCTCCAGTTTGCTGACCTGAAGCACATCGTTCACCAGGGACAGCAGATGCTCTGTTGACACACGGATTTTTCGCCGGCATTCACTCTGACGTTCCGGGTCATCCTGACATTTTTCCAGAATGGACAACATCCCAAGGATACTGTTGATCGGCGTACGCAGGTCGTGGGACATACGAGAGAGAAATTCGCTTTTTGTGGAGTTCGCCTGTCTTACCCGTTCCAAAAGCTCCATAATGGACTGTTCCTGTTTTTTCCTTGTCACCATGGTCTCCGTGATGTCCTGGTGGTATCCGTTCAGACAGGCTCCCGGCTTCTTAAAGGTTTTGTCCGGTACGCCGCCGCAGCGGACATAGATTTTCCCAAGCTGGGGATGGTTCCATGGGTAGATTACCTCAGAACGTCCGGTTCCCAGCATTTCCTGCACAGCTTCCTGCACCATCTCCGAGTAGTCAGGCTCAACACGCTCAAACCAGTGGCGGTAGCATTCCTCCGGTGTAATCTTATCAGATACGCCCAGAAGAATCCGCATGGTCCGGTCGGCGTACATTCTCGGCTGACAGCCTTCCTCCAGCTCGATTGTCCAGATACCTGTTCTGGCGCCTTCCAGGATGTCTTCCAGGCTCCGTCTTGCTTCCAGTCTGTATTTTTCTTCCTGCTTCACCACGGCATTGACATCCCGCAGAGCAAAAATGACACAGTTCTCCTTTGCCGTTCTCTCTGTGGCGGAAAAATGGATCTCCAGATGCTTCAGCCCGGAAGCGCCGTTGTTTACCTGATGCCGGACGGAAAATTTCTTCTTAATCTGGAGCTGCCTCAGTACATAATCTTTTTGGGTCATGGTACGCAGACGTTCCTGATCCTCAGAGACCACATAGCAGGAAATATACCGCTCCATGGCAGCCTCATAGCCGTTCTCAAAATAGGCGGCCCAATCCATACCCATTTGCTCGCTGTTCCGATACAGCTCACATTCACCGGTGTCAAAATTTACCTGATAGATGCTCAGATAATCAACACTGAGAGCATGGAGAATATTGTAGCTCCGCTTTTGCAGCTCGCGGACCAGATTACGCCGCTTCAGGGAGGATACGATAAAGTATGCTGCGGTCTGAAGCATGTTAGAGGCATATTCCAGTAACTTCACAGGGGGATTGTCCACTCCGTAAAAGCCGATGATCCTCTTGCCGTCATAAAGGGGAACCACCACGAGGGAACGTATGCCCTGCCGCCTCAGAGTCTCATACTGAAGGGGATCGGTTTCCTGAATGTCTTCCAGGCGTTCAATGACAATATGTCTGCCGACGCTGAACTTCCGGTACCAGCTTGCACATACCTCAGGAGGAACATTCTGAAGGTTCTCCTTTTCGGGTTTCACGCCATCGGCGGTCCACTCATAGGTGTTGTCGTCACAGCCGGAACTGTTTTGTTCAAATATATAAGTCCGTTCCCCGTTCAGTGCTTTTCCCAGGTGCTCTAACAGAACCTGCAGCGAATCATCCGGGAGTTCCTCCAGCAGGGCGGCGCGCAGGCCCTCGTTGATAACTGCCTCCAGATTCTGAACATTCTGCATGCCGTTTTGCTGTTCATGAGTTTTGATATCCGAAGGCCCTTGCCCGCCCTGTTTTAAAATCTCCCCTGAATAATCCATATGCCAACCCCCTACATTGGTCGTTCTCCGGTCATACTTTGTTTCTGTCTGTTTTATAAATCATACAATAAAAATCGGTGTCATAATAACATGTACTTCCCAGTCATGTCAATCATGTATGGAAAAAAACGCATAGTAACCAATTAGCAGGAGGCTCTAAGGAAATGCTGATTAAATCAGCAT
>CANRXD010000097.1 GCA_947643685.1 uncultured Clostridium sp.
GTGCAGGTGATTGTATATGTAGTCGATACATTGTGTGACCGGCTTGGAATAAACTGCTGCCTTATCGAGCGCCGCCATTTCCTTAGTATAGAAAGCAAACATATCGGCGTGGAGCGCCTTTACCTCGTCGACGCTTTGCAGCAAGTCCATTTTCAAAATATAGAGGTCGCTGATGTTATACGCCCTTTCAGCATCCATCCCACCGGCAATGGCGCTCCGGCTTGCCAGCGTGGTCGACGCCACAAAAAGATATTTATAATTTCGCAGCGGATCATCGGAAATATGCCCCGGAAGATTGGAGGAAAACATCCGTACTCCTTCCTCCACGGCTCTCGGGTCGCCCATGCGGAGAAGATCGTATTGGTACATATCTTCTGTATGAGTATGATGCCGGTCCGAAGTCTCCCGATGTATGAACTCAAGATACCGAAGCTGTTTTTCGTTGACTGAATTGCTCATGTTCTTTCACCTCATGAATATATAATGATAATATCATAATTCCAATGAATGTGCAATATGCGGGATATGACGTATGTTAAAATAACGTAACAGTGCTTGATGAAGCAAATCCCAATGGTCTGTGAAAGGATAAATCAACTGATATGGACAATTCGGTCAAGAAACACAAAATGAAAGTCATAGATATGACAGAAGGAAATCCCATCCGCCTCATACTGGCTTTTGCAATTCCTCTGTTCATCGGCAATATTTTTCAACAGGTTTACAGTATGGTGGATACGATGGTTGCCGGATATAATTTGGGCGATAATGCCATTGCCGCTATCGGTGCAACTTCCTCGCTTTATGCTCTGATCATAGATTTGGCCGCCGGTCTCAACAGCGGTTATGCAATCGTTGTTACCCAGCGTTTCGGAGCGCACGATATGAAGAAATTGAGAGAGTCTGTTGCCGGTATGATAGAACTTGATGTAGTTGTAACAGTTGTTTTAACGGTATTGTCCCTTATTTTTCTGAAGCCGCTGATGCGCTTTATGAATACGCCTGACGCTATTTTCGAGGAGGCATACAGCTACATAGCTGTCATTTGTGCCGGAATGATCTCTGCAATCTGCTACAATATGTTCGCCGGCATTTTGAGAGCGGTCGGCAACAGCCGCACCTCTCTGTATTTTCTGATCATTTCCTCTGTGTTGAATATGGGGATGGACCTGTTCTTCATTGTTGTTTTGAAAATGGGTGTGGCCGGAGCTGCTCTTGCAACCGTGATCGCGCAGACCGTTTCTGCGGTACTCTGTGGAATATATGTGTTCAGGAATTACCGGTCTGTTCTGCCGGGGGGCATGGACTTCCATGTATCGGGTGAAATACTCTCCGAGCTGTTTTCACACGGCTTTGCTATGGCTCTGATGTTTTGTGTGGTCGATCTCGGATCAGTTATTTTCCAGAGAGCTAACAACACTCTTAATGAAATGATTATTTCAGCGCATACTGCCTCACGGCGCATCATCGGTATTATGATGCAGCCGTTGGCAACCATTGCAACCGCTTGTTCAACCTTTGTCGGGCAAAACTGGGGAGCGAAAAAAACGAAGCGTATACAGTCGGCATTAAAACAGGTGCTGGGTATGGAAATTGCATGGGCGCTGTTTTCCGGCGTCCTGGTTTTTGCCTTGGGCGGAGCCTTTGTTCGTTTCACAACAGGGACATCGGATAGCGGAATCGTAGACAATGCCGTTATGAGTCTGCGCTGGCACTTCGCCTTTTTCCCGGCGCTTGGTTGTCTTCTTGCGCTTCGGACTGCCATGCAGGCTATGGGGAAGAAAATTGCTCCAATTATTTCAAGCTGCCTGGAGCTGGGCATGAAGCTGTTATCGGCAGCGTTTTTGATACCCCGGCTTGGATTTTTCGGCACGAGCATTACAGAGCCGATTACCTGGACAATTATGCTGCTGTTCCTGATTGCGGCATATTATACGATAAAGAAGAAATTGTTTACATATGAAGAAGAAGGGGGAGAGAGAGTTATGACAGAGCCGGAAAAAATGAAAGACAAGAGGATGGTTAAAGCGGCGCCGGATACCATCCTGGAGAAATAAGATACTGTTAAAAAGGAGAAAACAATGGAAAACAACATTTTTGGTCGCCCGATACCCCGCCTCGGATTTGGGTGTATGCGTCTGCCGGAGAGTCAGGACGGAGAATATATAGAGGAAGAATGCCGGCAAATGTTCGATTATGCTATGGCACACGGGCTCAATTACTTTGATTCTGCCTGGCACTATATCGAAAATCAGCTTATGATCGGCAAGTGCCTTGCGAAATATCCGAGGGAAAGCTATATCCTTGTGGGAAAGCTGTGCTTTACCAACGGTACATTGGAAACACGGGAGGCTGCGCTGGAGGCGTTTGAAAAAGAACTGCGCGACGCCCGCACCGACTATATGGATTTGGAGCTGATCCATACATTGGGCAGTCCCGGTTCTTTGCAGCGTGTGGATGACCTTGATATCTGGGGATTTATGCAGGAGCTGAAGGTGCAGGGGCGGATCAGGCATTGGGGATTTTCCTACCACAGCACCCGGAGGTCAAAGCGCTGTTTGACTCGGCCGATCCCACTCAAACCCCTGTGTCCTGGGCACTTCGGTATGCCGCTTCTCTTGACGGCGTTTTGACGGTACTCAGCGGTATGTCTGCCATTGAACAGATGGAAGAAAACTATAAGACACTGATAGAGAACTTCAAGCCTCTTACCGGGGACGAAAAGGTCATGCTGGCCAGCGTCGCAAAAATCATTGAGGGCAAAAAGCCTGTGGGCTGCACGGGATGCCATTACTGTACAGACAAGGGATGCCCCGCAGGTATTCGCATTCCGGAAGTCCTGAACTGCCTGAATCTGCTCAATCAATACCATAATCTCCGGATGTCGAGAATGTCTTACTATCCTGCCATCAGAGAACATCGGCCTGTTGAATGTGTGGATTGCGGTTCCTGTGAGCGTGAATGTCCGCAAGCTCTGCCTGTTCGTAAGCTGCTCCATGAGGCAGACGAAAAACTCTATGCCGGTGAAAATTACGATGTGTGGGCAAACCATTAAGGAGGAAGCTGTATAAATCGTTAAAAGGAAAACCCGGCGATCATTGCCGGTGTAAACTCCGGAAGCGGTCGTGCAGCAGCATATGCGCCTGCATTGCCGGGAATTGTATGGAAGCAGGTCCAACGGGGACAGTGAAATATAAAAAGTGTAAGAGGGCCAGAATGAAGGGGGAGGCATGATGCGGCGTATATTATCTGGCGGAAAACAGAGAATGGCAGAAAGGCGGGCGGGATGAGAGATCATTCCGCCCGGTTTTCAGCCTGGCTGCCGGTAATTCAGGGTTCTGGCGCAGAAGCCGGCCATGAATTCAATGGATTCCGTCATTCCATCTTGAGACCAGTGGACGACAATGGTGGAAAGAGCGCCCTCCCAGGCCAGGAAACGGTAATGCTCTTCACTTTCTCTGGAATGATCCAGTTTTTTTGAAATGGAATAGGTGCTGAATACCGGAGTATTCAGCATATGGGCCTGGAGAAGCAGGGAAAATTGACTGGAGTGTTCCTTAATGGAACGGAAGAATTCATAGTACCAGGCATATGGGTATTCCTGAAATACGGGAGAGGTAAAAGAAGCGGCCAGCTCATCCAGGAATGCATTGCAGGTTTCATTTAGCACCTCTTCCTTGGAGCTGTAATTACGATAAAAAGCAGTACGTGAAACGCCGGAGCGCCGTACAATTTCGGAGATGGAGATTTTGTCAAAGGGCTTTTGTCCCATCAGATGAATTAAAGCGGTCTGGAGACATTCTCTGGTAAGGCGGTTGGATTCCCTGTTGGACATCCGGAGTACATCCCGCTTTTCGAGTTCTGTTTCGTTTCTGGTTTTCTGCATGTATGGTTCTCCTTTCCCGGATGTTACAAAAATCGGGGATTTTGTTCAGCCCGAAAGACTGTCTATTGACGGCATTCTGGTCTGATGTTACAGTTGTAAATACGGTATAAATGTAGCACAGTAAAATAGAAGTTGTCAATGACAGGGGAATTAAAAGAAAATGAAGCCAATTGGAATTATCACAGACAGTCACAGCAGTATTAGTCAGACAGAGGCGAAGGACAGGGGAATTCTGGTGCTGCCGATGCCGTTTTATATTGACGGAGAATGCTTTTATGAGGGGCTCACCTTATCAAGAGAGACTTTTTTTGAGAAAATGGATGCAGGGGCGCAGATTACCACGTCTCAGCCGTCCCCGGCCGCTGTTATGGAAATCTGGGACAGAGCTCTGGAGGAATATGAGAAGGTCCTTTACATGCCCATCAGCAGCGGACTGAGCGGTTCTTTTGAAACGGCGGCGTCCCTGGCCAGAGATGAAAAATATGAAGGACGGGTTCTGGTGGTAGACCACGGACAGGTGGCGACTCCTCTGCATCAGATGATTCTGGATACACAGGAGTTAATAAAAAAAGGATATTCCGCAGAGAAAATCAAAGAGATACTGGAACAGGGCAGGGAGCGGATGATGATTTACATAGGTGTCCAGACCCTGGAAAATTTAAAGCGGGGCGGGCGGATCACTCCTGCTGCTGCCGCTCTGGGAGCTGTTTTTAATATTAAACCGGTCCTGAAGCTGGAGACAGGAAAGCTGGATTCCTATAAAAAATGCCATGGCTTTTTAAAAGCCAGAAAGACTATGATTGAGGCTATGGCAAAGGAGCTTGACACCAGATTTAAAGAGGCGAAGGAGGCGAATGCCATCCATCTTCTGGCAGCCTCCAGCGCATCGGATCAGGAGACGGAAAACTGGGTTGGGGAAATTGAGGCAGCCTTTCCGGGCATGACCGTTATGTGCGACCCGCTGACTTTGGGGGTGTCCTGCCATACGGGACAGGGGGCCCTTGGGATCGGCTGTGCCGTAAAACCGGATTTCGGCATGGAACGGTAGGTGTGAACGGTAATGGAAGTAGCCCGGCTGTCCTTTTATAAGGAGGCAGCCGGGTTGTGTTTTTTAAAGAAACCATCGCATCGTTTTTGTACGGTCAGCCGACTTGCAGGTTTAAAATTTATTTTGTGTCGTTTGACAGAAAGTAAATGTGCCAGTATACTGGAATGGGAGAAGAGACAAGAAAGGAACAAGAAGCAAACAACAAACAAGAAAGGGGAAAGATATCATATGAATTCACTGAAAAAATTCTTCGGGCCCGTAGACATGACTGCCGGAACGCCCTGGAAAAATATTGCGCTGTTCACGATTCCCATGATCATCGGAAACATTGCACAGCAGCTCTACAATACGGTGGACAGTATCGTAGTGGGAAAGTTTGTGGGTGATAATGCGCTTGCAGCCGTGGGAAGCGCCAGCCCTATTTTTAATCTGCTGCTTGTATTGTTTATTGGAATTTCTGTTGGAACCAGCGTTATGGTATCCCAGTATTTTGGAGCCAGAGACAGGGAGCGGCTTTCCAACACCATTGGCTGCTGCATTACGCTGACCGCCATCGCTTCTGTTTTTATTATGGTCACCGGTTCGCTGTTTGTCCGGCCGCTTCTGGAGCTCTTAAATACTCCGGCCAGCATTATCGACTGGTGCACTTCCTATCTGACTGTGCTGTTTTATGGAATTGCGGGCGTAGCTTATTATAATATTTTAAGCGGCGTGCTTCGGGGGCTGGGAGACTCGGTTTCAGCTCTGGTGTATCTTCTGATTGCAACGGCCATCAACATTGTTCTTGATGTCTGGTTTGTGGCGGGACTTAAAATGGGAGTGTTCGGGGTGGCCCTGGCTACGGCCATTGCCCAGGCAATATCTGCGCTTTTATGTATGCTTAAATTAATGCGAATGCATGAAATATTTGAAATGAAGCCTCATCATCTGAAATTAAACCGGGAACATGCCCTGACCATCATCCGCCTGGGCCTTCCGTCAGGACTGACCCAGGCCATTTTCTCCATGGCCATGATTGTGGTACAGTCTTTAACCAACAGTTTTGGCGAGATGGTCATTGCCGCCAACGTGATTATCATGCGCGTGGATGGTTTTGCCATGATGCCGAACTTTTCTTTTGGAACCACTATGACCACATATGCAGGCCAGAACGTTGGCGCCAGACAATATGACCGGGTAGAACAGGGAGCAAGACAGGGGACCTTTATGGCAATGGGAGTGTCGGCATCCATTACGGTTTTAATCCTGATTTTTGGAAAATATCTCATGGGAATTTTTACCTCCACCACAGAGTTAGTGGACTTAAGCGTCCATATGATGCGGATTCTGGCCGCTGGATACATAGCCATGGCTGTGACCCAGAGTCTTTCCGGCGTCATGCGCGGGGCCGGAGATACCATGACTCCCATGTGGATTTCTGTATTTACAACGGTAGTGGTTCGTGTTCCGGTGGCTTACGGAATTTCCTGGCTTACCAGGATGCCCGAACTTCCCAACGGACGCAGTGAGTGTATCTTTATTTCTCTGCTGTTGTCCTGGACCCTGGGCGCCATTGTGACGGCAATTTTCTATAAGGCAGGGCGCTGGAAGAAGAAAGCTATCCAATAACAGACGTTCCGAAGATTCCGGAACCTGAGTGTGGACATTTGTCACAGAGGCAGAAAGGTTCGCCAAAATGCACAAAACGTAACAGTTCAGATAGTCCTCAAAATTTTTTTAATAAAAAAGTGCCGAAA
>CANRXD010000098.1 GCA_947643685.1 uncultured Clostridium sp.
TAAGGAGTTTCCCTGTCCGTATAATTGACCACCGCTACCCCCTGGTAATTATCCGTATCCAAAAGCTCTGTCTCAAATCGCAGACTTCTGTATTCCAGTTCGCCGAAAACATATCCAAAAAATTCGTCCACCGGCGCTGTGCAAATGATTTTTTTGGCTTTAGAAAAGTATTGATTTCTGTGTTCTGTGTAATCTACCCCCAGTTCCAAATCACAGCCGGCAAACATCCGTTCCATAATAGGTGTATATCCGCCAACAGGAATTCCCTGAAAAGTATCTTCGTAGTAATTGTTGTCATAACGAAAGCGAACCGGAATCCGCCGCATAATGGATACCGGGAGCTCTTTACAGGGTCTTCCCCACTGCTTTTCCGTATATCCCCGGATCAGCTTTTCATAAATATCTTTTCCAACCAGAGAAATTGCGTGGTGTTCCAGATTATCAGCGTCATCATTAACCTCTGCCGCTTGTTTTTTAATAATCTGTTTTGCCTCTTCCGGTGACGCAATTCCCCACATTTTTGAAAATGTGTTCATATTAAAGGGCAAATTGTATATTTCACCATGAAAATTAGCAATAGGAGAATTGATAAAATGATTAAACTCTGCAAACTGATTAATATATTCCCAAATTCGTTTATCACTGGTACGGAATATATGTGCTCCATAGGTATGTACCACAATGTCTGCTATTATTTCCGTATAGCAATTACCGCCAATATGCGGTCTCCTTTCCAATACCAGACAGGTTCTTCCCGCCTTATGCGCCTCATGTGCAATCACAGCATTAAAAAGCCCCGCTCCGATTAACAGAAAATCATACATCGTATTTCCTCATAATTGAAAGAGCAGATCGTCTGCCATCTGCCACCATAAATCTTCCCCTTTCAATCCTTCTCCTTTTGTTATTTTTATAACCCGGCCTGTCCTTTTTTCCACGCTCTCCCCTTGTTCCTGTTCCTTCCTGCTATCCAATATCATATAGTTAAAAGGCTCCTTTTCCGTCAGCATTGTGTCATCAAACAAAATGTTT
Source organism: uncultured Clostridium sp. (assembly GCA_947643685.1). Lineage (GTDB taxonomy): Bacteria > Bacillota > Clostridia > Lachnospirales > Lachnospiraceae > CANRXD01. Next base: position 1,033 of record CANRXD010000098.1, read on the forward strand.
CTGATTGCCTGGTTAATATCTTCATCCTCTGAATGCTGGAACCTTTTTCCATCTGGATTAGGCCAATCCGGCCAGAAATTTTCTATCACACGAAACAGGTACTTTTTAAGCTCCTTATATTCTCTGATATCCATTTTTCCGGAATCCAAAGCGCTTTTTGCTTTTCTGCAGGAGAATCTGATCTGGCTGTAATACATTTTTTTCAGAGCATTCTCATATTTCCCGGTCAGAGAAAACCGGTCAAAATTCTCCCTCATACTGTCCAGTGCATCCCCAAAGGATTTCAACGCTTTTGTAGATGTAACAGTATTTCCCTCCCGCGTCCTCAGATAATAATATAAAGGCTCTCCCACACGGCAGATTCGCTTTGATAAGGCAATCAGAACCGGAACAATCGGAATATCATTAATCGCCATAGATGGCTGTTGGATTGCATATTTCCGAAAAAGCTCTGTCCGAAATACCTTTCCGCATAGAAAAGTTCTTCCCTTATTTATTAAATCTGCATCCAGTTCTGGTGTCTGCATTGCCCGGTCCGGCATACGAATCCCGGACACATGCTTTTGCCGGCAGCCATTTATCTCGTCTACATAGTACAAATCGCAGATCACGATATCTGCCATTTTTGCGTATGTCATCATTTTTTTTGCGTAGTCTCTGTCCCACCAATCGTCGGCATCCAGAAAAGTGATATACTCCCCTCTGGCCATCGCAATTCCAAGATTGCGGGTTGCTCCGGAGCCTTCGTTCTCTTTCTCTATATAACGAATCCGCTGGTCGATAGATTCATATTTTTTACATGTATTTCCTGAACTGTCCGTGGAGCCGTCATTAATTAAAATAATCTCCATATCTTCATAAGACTGGGCAAGGACTGACCGAATGCATGGTTCTAAATATCCTTCCACATTATAGACAGGAATTACCGTTGTCAGCATAATTTGACACTCCTTCTCAATGACAGGTATATTTGTTCGCCTATCTCTCCGTTTTCCGGCTGCTGACTGTCAGTCTCCCGACTCCCGACTTTCGCAAGAAAAGCATCTAATATGTCTTCACATCCAAATATACGCATTTTTTTCTCATACAGAATTTCGTTTCTATTCATGCACCGGTCCATGACTGTCTCCACATAATTCTGCCAATCCCATGACACATGCGTCTCCAGACGGGTCTCCGAAAAATCGCAGGTATCAATCAAAAACAATTCATAGTCTCCATCTCTCCCATGGCACACCAGTACAATCGCATGCCGTTCATCCAGCATCTCAATTTTCTGAAATATATTTTGGGATTTCCCATTTATTTCTGTGCTCCAACTACCGGCAAAGCTGCCTGTTTCTCCTGTTTTCAAATCTATGACACCAATCCGGGATGCCATCTGAGGAAATAAAATAAGTTTTTCCTGTATTATTTTGCCATGCACACTGGCATAGCCTTTCACAAATTCATTTATTGTAACTGGCATAGGCCATGATTTTTCAATTTTTCCGTTCTCAGCATTCACGCACAAAACCTGTCCACTCTTTCCGGGAACTATATAAATGTTTTGTTCATCGCATAAAGCAAATATTCCAGATATATCCGGCAAATGCCAAAATCCTGCAATTTTTTTCTTCTCCATATCGAAGCTCAGCAAACAGTCCGAATTCATCACCTGCAAATATATCAAAGCGCCCAGCCTGCCTACTGTGAAAACCGTTAACTGCTGTTGATTGCTCAACGCACATTCCTTTTCCAAATATTCCTTCCAGTCCTGTAATACTGTCACAGAAAAATCAATCATGTTTAAAGAAAGGAAATATGGATAACGAGCCGGAACTAAGATTATATCATTACCACAGACAACAGCATCGGCGAATTTCCATCCGGTCTCTTCATTATTTGGTAACTTGATCTTCTTAACACATCGGCCAGTCTCCCGTTCAAGAACTGCCGGCTCTTTTGCAGACAATGGAATCAGTACCAGCCAACGCCCCCAGGCCACGATACTGCCATATAAAGACCCCTGAAAGATTTTTTCATCAGGAACAGTGCCTATATCCTGAACCTTCCCTGTATTTAAATCCATACGAAAAATCCCATTGAATTCAGAAGCGAAAAACAGCATACTCCTATTTTCTGCATTGATATAACATGCCCTGTAAGGAATCAAATCCATCTTTTTCCAAACATCCTTTCCAAACGAGAAACGTACAAATGCTGCAGTCCAGCCAGGAGAACCACATTACGAGTCTTGATGTAAAGTGCCTCATCTCATGGCTGAACTGCAACTGCACAGATTCCAAAATTTTCATCAGACAACCGTTAAAGGAGTCTGCTCAAATACAAAGCAGGCAAGCCCGCCTCCGCTTTACTTCGTTATGGTCAGCGTCAAAACAACTGCTTCCCCTTTATCAAAGGTGACCTGAACATACTTTTTGTCTCCAACTGCCGCTGTCGTCAGTTTTCCTGACGGAAATGTAATCTTGTTGCTCTGAATTACACAGGCAGATGTCAAATCTGTTCCAAATGTTTTTCCATCTGTTCCAATTTTAACACTCTGAACCTTCGTTGCCGCCTGAGCGCCTGCGCCAAAGCTTGCAACTATATCAAAAGTTGCAGTTCTGTCATAATCATACTCTTTTACATCAATAGATGGAGCTGCATCCTCTTTTGCATTCTCAGTAAGCATATCTGGACCATTCTCTGCATCATGCTCCGCATAAGACCAAGTCACAGTCACATCAGCAGCTTCTAAAGCATCCACAGAATAATCCCCCTTCGCGTTGCAGGCACCAGTCAGACCAAACTCGAAGCTGTTCCATGCAGTATCCGGAACGTCTGCCTTTGCCTCATAAGAGTATCCTGATGTTTCGTCATACTTCACTTCATAATTCTTATCATTGCCCTTCAGTCCAACGGAAACAGAGGCCTTTGTCTTGTCAGATTCACCTGTCGCATATACGGCAACAGCATCTTTCTCCGCAACCACAAGGCCTAAATACAATTGCGCTCCTGTTTTATCTTCCGTAGGAGCAGCCAAAAAGTCACTTTCGCCTGCTACCATTTGTACATTCGCGTTGGTATCAGTCTCCGCTTCCACTGTAACATCGGCATCCACGGTTCCCTTATTGACCACCTTCAGTTTCTTGCTGTCCTTGGTATAAGTGTTGGGAGCGGACAGGAAGTATACGTTTGCACCCGTCTCGAAGGTGGCATCCTTGTTCTTTGCTCCCTCTGTCGCCGCGATCAATCCTTCGGGATCCATGGTGTAAGTGAAGGGATTCACTGCTCCCTCTTCCGTTGACACAGTTGGCAGCTGAACAAGAAGAACGCTCTTTTCCACATGCCCCTCAAACTCACCTGTTCCGGTGGTGTTTCCGCTGGTAGCGTCCGCAGCGAAGGCCGTAAGCCCCGTTCCCATCACCATTGTTCCCGCCAGCAGCACAGCCAGCATTCTGTTTGCTTTTCTCATTTCTTTCATTTCCTCCTTCTTAGAGTTTATTTTTACAAGGCCCTTATGGCCTTATAAACAGAATTTTCATCCAGGGCGCCAGGGCATTTTCAGACTGCGAAACCTGTCAACGCCCCGACACTTCCCCTTAAGCCTCCACCACAATCCGGATCGTTACCCGCAGAGTGCTGATGGTATTCTGCTCTTCATCCACCAGATGATAGACCATCACGCAGTCATACTCTCCCGCTTCCAGTGGCTGATCCAGTGCGATATGTTCCAGAAAGCTTCCCACCGGGATCACCGGCGAACGGTATATCGGCTCTTCCTCATTTCCTTCTATAAACAGGTCAAAATAAACAGGGTTGGTATTTCCGGCTATATTGTCTACCCTGGCATCCGGTGAAACGGCGTCTCCTGTGGCAAAATGCCATTCCGTGGCCATATTGACCGTATAATAGCCCGGTTCCGTGAACTGCGCTTCCACCATCTCCTCCGCGACTTCCTCTGCATTCTTTTCATTGACCACCACATTCCTTCTGGGCTCTGTCTCAGCGACAGTGTCAGACGTATTCCTTCCCAACACCAAAAACACAATCACCCCGATTAAGACTGCAATAACAGCAATGCATATGATTACTGCCGTCTTCCCGGTTATTTTCCCGGTTCCCGTTCCTGCTTTATTCTCAGTTTCCCCCATTTTCTTTTCCATCCTTTTTTCATTTAATTTCTGCTGTCTGAGGAGGGAATATCACAGCCCAAAAATCTGCTGTCCCTCCATTGCTTCGTACAAGGCCCGGTATATGTAAAAATCCGCCGGTTCCGTAATCTTAATATTATTTTTCGTACTGGCGATCAGGTGCATAGGCTCCCCATAAAGACTGCACAGATGAGCCGAATCAATGGTTTTTTGCCCGTCCTGCTCCGCTTTCTGATACAAGGCAAAAATCCTTCCAAAATAAAAGGACTGGGGCGCTTTCGCCACATACATCTGCTCACGGGGAGGCACATCACAAAGGCTTTCTCCGTCAATGCTCCGGACAATACTTTCTCTGACGGCCTCCGCAGTTACCGAGCTGCCATATTTTTCTACTGCTTCAATATTCTGTGTAATCAGCTTCTCAGTAATCATCGGGCGTACCCCGTCATGGATCAATACAATGTCTCCGTCAGAACAGAATTCCTTCATGGAAGCCAGCCCCCGGTAGATAGAATCGTGGCCCGTCTCACCGCCCGGAATAATCTTCTTCACTTTTGTGATACCAAACCGCCTCAGAAGTCCTATAAGCTCCTCGATCCACTCCTTTATGCACACAACCACTATGGAATCGATCCTTTCATGATATTCAAAATGCTCCAGCGTATAAATAATGATTGGTTTTCCGTGCAATTCAAGAAACTGCTTCGGTTTCGACCGACTGTTCATCCTCCGGCCCGCACCTCCCGCAAAAATCAAAGCCGTAACCATCCAGTCCTCCCTTTTCTTATTTTTTAATAAGGAATATTTGTCACCCTTTTAAGGTGATGCGGCAGGTTCCAGAAAGTCCCCTCCCGCTTCGCTCCCGGTACTTCTCAGGTCAGAAAACCATTCCTGTCCCGAGTTCCCATGGGTCCTGGCATACCCAATACCCGGCTCCCGAAGGAACCGGCTTCCAATGCCGTCCTTGTTTTTCTATCAAAAGAAGTCGTCTGCGGTCCTATTCCCCTCTCCGGTTTCGGTCAAACGTAAACCTCTCGGTGCGTTCATCCGTATACTTCTTCTTAATGAACTGTTTTAATATTGCCTTGCTGCCCTTTTGACTGTTCTTCTTACTTTTCCTTCTTACTCTCTTACTTTTCCTCCCGCAATTCCCTTCCTCTTTTCAGTACATTCCCGGCAGTATTCTGCCGCTCCGGAATCCTTTTCCCGCAGGACGGACACTCAAACAGTTCCCCGTTTCTCCCGCCTTCGGCCCCGCAACAGCTGCACTGGCTTCCTATCCCTTTCCCGAACACTTCCACCAGCTCAATGGAACGTTCCCGGCATTTCTGGGCCAGCCGGCTTTTTACAAAGCCTTTCTGCCACATGCTCACCGTGGTATTGACCCGCCGGTTCACCCCTGCTTTTGAGTTGGCCGGCAGCTTCGGGATATAGACCGTCCCCGGTTTTTCTGTCTTTAACATCCGGTTAATCTCCG
>CANRXD010000099.1 GCA_947643685.1 uncultured Clostridium sp.
CTGTGGTGCGGTCCCAAGTCTCCGGTATATGGAAAAGATAATATGGCTACTTTTGAGGGATATTTTGTAGCAGACAAGACTGTGGCCAAGGAAACCATGAACCCCTATTATAAGCTGAGTACAAAAGAAGAATTCTGTGATAAAATTCTGAAAGAATTTGGCCTGCCTGTGGAGGGTTCCCACATCATCAACGGCCATGTTCCGGTAAAGCTTAAAGATGGTGAAAGCCCGGTGAAGGGAAATGGAAAGCTGTTTGTAATTGATGGAGGCCTTTCCAAATCCTACCAACCAAAGACAGGAATTGCGGGATATACGCTGATTTTCAACTCGCGCCATCTGGCACTGGCAGAGCATAAGCCTTTTGATCCGAACCATGAGAACACGCCCAAAGTAACTATTGTAGAAAAAATGAAAAAGCGTGTGATGGTGGCCGATACGGATACCGGAAAAGAACTGGCGGCAAAAATTGCAGATCTGAAGGAGCTGGTTGCGGCTTACCGGGGCGGTATTTTAAAAGAAAAATTAGAGTAACCTATAACATCTAAGGAGAACTGAATGAGCAAAGAAGAATATCTGAGAGGTCTGGAGGAGGCGCTGGCCGGGGAAGTTCCGGCATCAGTGATTCGGGAAAATATGAATTATTACAATTCTTATCTTTCCCAGGAAATGGCAAAAGGAAGAACGGTGGACGAAATTGCAGAGGAGATCGGGGAACCGAGGATTGTCGCCAGAACCATCATAGACTCCTGTGAGGCATCAGGAGAGGCGTTTGGGACTGAAGGGGATCCATATGGGAGTGATGGAGAGGGAGCTTACGAAAGCTCTTTTGACAGAAATCCTTACGGAGGGAATACCTCTCCTCAGATTCATTATTTAAATCTGAACAAGTGGTACTGGAAGCTTCTGCTGATTCTTATGGCATTGGCTGTGGGCTCCCTTGTATTCAGCATTGTCGGAGGAATTTTCGCACTGCTGATCCGATTTGCCGGACCGATTCTCATAATTTTTCTGGTGATCTGGTTCTTTAGAAATATCAGAGACTGACAGAAACCCGCAGGATTCTGCGGGTTTTTCATATAATGGAAAAACGAAAGAAAATATTAAGAATGTATGAATTTAGTCGAATCGGTTGACAAAAACATCAGAAGGAAATATAATTTGTTTGTAACAGGATTTAACATATTTGTAACAAAAGATAAAAAACGTAAAAAAAATGTTAGGGGAATATATGACAAACAAATTATTTAAAACTATTGGATTTTTCTGCTTCTGTACTGCAATAGTGGCTGCCGGGCCCCAAAGGACTCTGGCTGACCAGGAAAGCCCGGAATACCAGACAAGCACCGCGATGCTGATTCGTGTGGATGATATGAGCACGGATATCCATTCTGAGCCTAGCGAGGATTCTGAAATTGTGGGACAGGCCCATACAGGCGCTACATATGATGTTCTTGAACTGGTAGACGGCCAGTGGGCGAAAATTTCCGCAGGAGATTTTGAAGGATATTTAAATACGGTGACGGCAGCTGCGACTGTTGCCGAAACCGCAGAGGAAGTAGTCGTGGATGTGGCAGCAAAGAGACGGGATGATCTGGTAGAATATGCGGTACAGTTTGTCGGCAACCGCTATGTGTATGGCGGAACCAATCCCAACACAGGGGCGGACTGTTCCGGATTCACTTCTTATGTGATGAGAAATTCTGCGGGAGTTGAACTGCCCCATTCTTCCAGCGGACAGTCAGGGCATGGCCGGGCTGTCAGCGCAGCGGAAATACGCCCGGGAGATCTGGTTTTCTATGGAAGCGGAAGCCGCATTAACCACGTAGCCCTGTATATCGGTGATGGCCAGGTGGTCCATGCTTCCAATGAAAGAAATGGAATCAGGATTTCCAACTGGAGATATAGAAATCCGGTAAAAATTGTAAATGTGATGGGAGATTAAGTAATCGTTTAGTATCTGAAATATTATGGGACAAATCAAACAGCCCGCAGGGAAAGGAAAAGCCTGCGGGCTGTTTTTACTTTATTCCCGCGGCCAATGAGCCGGGTGCCACACCTGCACGGGCATCCGGTTCATTGCCGCGGGGAATTTTTGACGGGAGTTGCAGCAGACATTACTGACGTTTGCCGTGGCGAATCAGACGAAATGCACCTGCCTGTTCCAGGGCTTTTGCAACCAGAATAAAAAGCAGGGAGTCCACCGGCCATTGAATCAGGTTTTTTATGATCCGGGCCGGAAGAATGGCCAGATAGCCCTTCCCGTTCAATAAGGAAAGCCAGTAGGTGCCGAGGATGATGTTGCAGAGAATTACAACAATAAGCTTTGCTGCCAGCATCCGGCGCAGGCTTAAAGGCCGCTTATAGAGAAAAAGTCCATAAATGAAAGCAGCCAGCATGGCATTGAAGGTAAAGCCGAACATGAATCCTCCATCCGGCTTTATGAGATACTTTACCACGTCCATGGCGCCGCCGAACAGACATCCCACCACAGGGCCGAACAGATAGTCCACCAGTTCGTTGGGCAGGGCTCCAAGACCGATTTTTAAATTGGGGGTTACACGGATGGAATAATATCCAAGAACCACAGACATTGCGCCGAACATGGCACAGGTAGTGACTGTGCTTACATTTTTGAATTCATGATAGGATTCAGAAATCAAAGCAAGCAATTTTTTCATAAAAATACCTCCTTTGCAGAATTCCGGTAACGGTTCGGATAACATCTGAACGGTTACGGCACACGGCCACTTAGAATTGCTTCGCGATGGGCCGTATGCTCGTGCCACTGCATTTTCATACGGTCAGCACGTAAAACGTGCAGGCCTACCTGAACTGCTGCGAATTCTGACGCAACAGGAGGTATGTGAAAATCCTCTGAGGCAGTGGGATGCGATATGTGCACCGCGGGCTCTGACCCTTCGTCCCGCCAGCAACTCCCCGTCTGGCAGGCACTTAACGCGCACACGTCTACTCTGCATATTTTATATTACTGTCACAGGAGCAAGATATCTTTTGCTCCTGGCATCATCATATCACAGGATTGCACGAAAGAGAAGCGGAATTTCAGAATATTTTCGCTGTTTTGCTGTCTGTACATTTCATAACACCCATTTTATAATGTATCGTAATTGTTACTGATTGTGATATCAGGGTCAAAAGGTCATACATATCAGAAACATGTACTCAGGAGGAATGACAATGAGCAGAAGCGAGGGAAAGGATTTAACAGCAGGCGCTCCTCTGAAACTGATTTTGGGTTTTGCAATTCCCATGCTGCTGGGATTTTTGTTTCAGCAGTTTTACAATATGGTGGATACCATCATTGTGGGCCAGTGTCTGGGGGTTACCGCATTGGCGGCAGTGGGTTCCACCGGTTCCATCAATTTCATGATCAATGGATTCTGCATCGGTGTTTCCAATGGTTTTGCCATACCGGTGGCACAAAAATTCGGTGCGGGAGACCATAAAGGCATGAGAAAATTTGTGGCCAATGCCGTCTGGCTGGCGGCCGCTTTTTCGGCGGTTATGACAGTGATTGTGGGAATTCTCTGCATGGATATTTTAAGATGGATGAATACGCCATCAGACATCATCGACGGTGCTTATGATTACATATTTGTGATTTTTCTGGGAATTCCGGTCACATACTTTTACAATCTTCTGGCGGGAATCATCCGAAGTCTTGGAGACAGTAAAACGCCGGTATATTTCCTTTTACTGTCCTCGGTTTTAAATATCGGACTGGATTTTTTTACCATTCTTGTGATGGGGATGGGTGTGGGCGGCCCGGCTCTGGCAACAGTGGTTTCCCAGGGGATTTCCGCGGTTTTGTGTCTGGTCTATATGGTGAAAAATTTTCCGATTCTTAAAATGACTTTGGACGAGAAAAGACCGGACGGCGACATGATAAAAGTGCTTTGTGTCATGGGAATTCCCATGGGACTTCAGTATTCCATTACGGCCATCGGGAGCGTAGTGCTCCAGACGGCCGTGAATTCCCTGGGTTCCCTGGCTGTCGCGGCGGTATCCACAGGGAGCAAAGTCAGCATGTTTTTCTGTGCCCCCTTTGATGCCCTTGGCGGCACCATGGCCACCTACGCAGGGCAGAACGTGGGTGCAAGAAAACTGGACCGGGTAAAACAGGGCGTTTGGACAGCCAATGTCATCGGATTTATTTATTCCATTGCCGCTTTTGCGTTTTTATATTTCTTTGGGAGGCATATTGCCCTGCTGTTTATGGATGAGAAAGAAACGGAGCTGATCGGACAGGTAGCCTTATTTCTCAGGATCAACAGTCTGTTTTATATTCCTCTTACCATGGTCAATGTGGTTCGGTTTGCTATCCAGGGGCTGGGATACAGTATCTTTGCTATTCTGGCAGGTGTCTGCGAAATGGCGGCCAGAGCATTTGTGGGATTTGTACTGGTGCCTGTGTTCGGCTTTCTGCCGGCCTGCTTTGCCAGCCCTCTGGCCTGGATTTGCGCGGATTTGTTTTTAATTCCGGCTTTCAGTCATTGTATTAAAAAGTTAAAATTTATGTTTGGCGAATAGATTTTGAAAACCTGTGCCATACTAAGGGTGTAGTAAATGAAAACCACTTTAGGAGGTACTTCAAATGTCTAAGAACAGCTATGATATGGACAACAGCACAAGAAACAGCAGCCAGAATAATAATCAGAACAGCAGCCAGAATAACAGTCAGAACAACAGTCAGAATAACAGCCAGAACAACAGCCAGAATAAAAGCCAGAACAGCAGCAAAAATTCCGGCAGAAACGGCAGCCAGAACTGCAGAGACAACTACTAAACCATACAGTACAGAACGCGGCAGGGAAATTGCTCCCTGCCGCACTTTACTTTCATACATCAGATTACGCTCGGTGTAACATGTCCCAGGACAAGGGAATATCTTATAGATAAGAATATATCAATGGAGGGAACCATGTTCCAGACCATTTCCATGAGACAACTGGAAGAGATCCTGAACCGGGGAGGAGATTTTATCCTCTTAGATGTCCGGGACAGGGAAGAGTACGGGAGAGGGCATCTGGAGGGGGCAGTAAACCTGCCCCTGTCAGAAATTGAACAGGCCGATGAAATACTTTCCAGAGACAGGGAAATTATCGTTTACTGCACCCACGGTTCCAACAGCCTTCTGGCGGCCAGGGAACTTTCCAAAATGGGCTTCCGTGCCGTTAATACCTATGGGGGCCTTTCTTATTACCGGGGACGGCATTATGTTTCTTCATAAAAAATCATTTGACAGAGGTTTAAACTGCCCTTAAAATGAAGAGGAAATGGCAACAGTTCAGAGGCTGTCTGAGCTGTTGCGGGAAACGGGAAATCATGTGACAGGAGAAAAAGCTTTGGAACATTTTGAGTTAATTGCTCCCTGCCATTTTGGGCTGGAAGCAGTCATGAAAAAAGAGATCACGGACCTGGGCTATGAGGTGGGCCAGGTGGAGGATGGCCGCGTGACCTTTATCGGTGACGCAGAGGCCGTCTGCCGTGCCAATATATTTTTGAGGACCACGGAACGTGTTTTGTTAAAGGCAGGAAGCTTTCACGCAGAAACCTTTGAGGACCTGTTTCAGGGAACAAAAGCCATTCCATGGGAGCGCTATCTTCCACGGGATGGTAAATTTTGGGTTGCCAAGGCTTCGTCCATAAAGAGCAGACTCTTCAGCCCGTCTGATATCCAGTCCATCATGAAAAAGGCCATGGTGGAGAGGCTGAAGGGGGCATATGGAATTTCCTGGTTTCCTGAAAATGGTGCCAGCTATCCTCTCAGGGTTTTCCTTTATAAAGATGTGGTAACAGTGGCCATTGACACATCAGGGGAATCTCTTCATAAGCGCGGGTATCGGACATTAACCAGTAAGGCACCTATTACAGAGACCCTGGCGGCGGCTCTTATTATGCTGACTCCGTGGAAGGCGGACCGGATTTTGGTGGACCCCTTCTGCGGCAGCGGTACTTTCCCCATTGAGGCCGCCATGATGGCCGCTTCCATGGCCCCGGGAATGAACCGGGAATTTCTTTCAGAGGACTGGAAAAATCTGATTCCGAGAAAATGCTGGTATGCAGCCATGGATGAAGCCGGTGACCTGGTGCAAAGGGATATGAAAGTGGATATTCAGGGCTATGACATTGACGGTGAGATCATCCGTGCCGCCAGGGCTAACGCAAAGGCGGCGGGAGTAGACCATATGATTCACTTCCAGCAAAGGCCGGTGAGCGAATTGAGTCATCCGAAAAAATATGGTTTTATCATTACAAACCCGCCTTATGGAGAGCGGATTGAAGAAAAGAGGAACCTGCCCGGGCTGTACCGGACCATTGGCGAGCGGTATCAGGCCCTGGATTCCTGGTCCGCCTATATTATTACTGCTTATGAGGATACAGAGCGGTATTTCGGGCGGAAGGCTGATAAAAACAGGAAAATTTATAATGGCATGATGAAAACGTATTTTTATCAGTTCCAGGGGCCGAAACCTTCCGGAAGGATCAGGGAGAAGCGGAATGAAGAAGAAACGGATCGTGCATAAGCGAACAGGAAATCCCCGAATCATGCATAGACGGTCAGCCGGAATGCTTGTGCTTTTTGCAGCAGTTATGGCAGGACT
>CANRXD010000100.1 GCA_947643685.1 uncultured Clostridium sp.
TTCCGGATATGATTGATGATCTGATCAGACAGGGACTGGCATACGAAAGCCAGGGAGCCCTGGTGGTGGATATTGCCATGGAGTCTGATTCCAAGGAGCTGCCGCCCTGCATCATCAGAAAATCTGACGGAGCCGCTTTATACGCTACCTCTGATCTGGCTACCATTGTGGAAAGGGAAAAGGACTTTAAACCGGACCACTATATCTATGTGGTGGACAAGCGTCAGGAGCTTCATTTCACGCAGGTGTTCCGTGTGGCCAGGAAGGCCGGGATCGTGCCGGAAGAGAGAAAAATGGATTTTGTGGGTTTTGGAACCATGAACGGCAGGGACGGAAAGCCTTTTAAGACCAGAGAGGGCGGCGTTATGCGTCTGGAAAATCTGATTGCGGAAATCAGCGAGGCCGCCTACGCAAGGATTATGGAAAATCGCACCGTTTCGGAGGAAGAGGCCCGGGAGACAGCGAAGACAGTGGGTCTTGCTGCTTTAAAATATGGTGATTTATCCAACCAGGCCACCAAAGATTACGTTTTTGACATTGACCGCTTTACTTCCTTTGAAGGCAATACAGGTCCCTATGTTCTTTATACCATAGCGAGAATCAACTCTATCCTTAAAAAGTATGAGGCGACTTTAGGAGCCACAGAGGATGTGACTATTTTACCGCCCGGTGAGGAGCCTGAGAAGACATTGATGCTGGTTCTCTCCAGATTCAGCGAAGTGATGCATGGAAGCTTTGAAGAACTGGCGCCCCATAAGATCTGTGCTTATATTTACGAGCTCTCCAATGCACTGAATCATTTTTACCATGAGACAAAGATCATTACGGAGGAAGATGAGAAGAAACGGGCAGGTTATGTGGGTCTTGTAACGCTGACAAGAAGTGTACTTACCACCTGTATTGACCTTTTGGGATTTGAGGCACCGGAAAGAATGTAAGAGTTTCCGGGACAGCGAAGGATGCGGAGGCGTTCATGGAAGTAACTGATTTTTCGGCAGAAGCTTTTTGGAAAGGCGAAACAGAAATCAGAGGAACCGTAACGGATGAAGGGGAACAGTACCGGGTCCGTATTTTACGCAAGGGTAGTCAGATTTTTGACTACTCTTGTTCGCATGTGGACAAAGATGGGAAAAAACTGGGGCAATGTCTTGTGAAATGCGGGAATGTATCCGGGGAAGAGGAGCATAGTGACCACGGGCGGGATGTACTTCTGGCCTGGCGCAGTAAGGACGCCAGGACCCAGATGAAGCCTGTATCTACTTCCCAGAAAATCCGCTTTATGGTGAGAGAGTACACAAACCGGGAGGTGAGCCGGATTATGGAAGCCGGGGAAGAGGGGCAGATTCACCTGGTTCCCAGACTCCTTCTGTCCGGAGACCAGATCCGGGTCCGGTTTTTTGTGGGAAAAGAAAAACTTCATGAGATAAAAGAACTGGTGACTTTTTCCCAGGCGGTGGAATTCGGCCGGTTTATGGAATATGGAAAAGGGCTTTCCTTCTACCATAGCCTTACGGCCTTTGAGGAGGCGGACCGGCCTCTGGTGCTTTTTCTTCTGGAAATGGTGGGAGCTTACAGGGAATATTATGCCCAGCTCCGAAGAGGCCCCTGGGAATCAGAGCCGGTTCTTAAGGAACTGTTCCTTGGGAAACCGGCACGGGAAAGGTTTTTTTTTCTGATGGAGGGCCGGACGGTGGAATGTGAGGATTTCCGGAAAGAAAAACGCATGCTCTCGGTGAAAAGAGGAAATCCCGGCTTTCAGATTTTGGTGGAGCCGGCGGGAAGGGACGGCGTAAGAGTTTCTGTCCCCGGAGAGATCATGGCCTTTTGGGGAGAAAAGGGCCTGTTTGTGGCTGACAGGGAAGCCATTTACTGCTGTGATGAAGAATATACCCAGGCCCTTGGAGTCCTTATGGAATACATGGTCATGGGACAGGATGCACAGCGGGAATGCCAGGTCAATGACCGGGATATGCCGCTTTTTTATGAGCGTGTTCTAAAAAGACTGGATGCTTTGAAGCTGGTGGCCGTAAAACATGTGGATTTGGAGAAATACCGGCCGAAGGAGCTTAAGACATCGTTTTACTTTGACAGCACCGGCAGGGAAGAGGTTACTTTAAGTCCTGTGCTGTCCTATGGGGATTTTTCCTTCCATCCGCTGGAGGATGAGAAGGTGCCCAGGGAAATCTGCCGGGATGTGCCGGGAGAATTCAGGGTAAGTCAGGTGATTACCAGATATTTTAAATATACAGAGGACGGGACCGGGAACCTGGTAATACGGGGGGATGATGCCGCCATTTACCGGCTGGTATCCCGGGGAATGGCACAGTTCATGGAGCTGGGCGAGGTTTTTGTGTCGGAGTCTTTTAAGAAAATCAGGGTACTGCCTCCGGCAAAGGCGGCTGTCCATGTGAAGGTTCTGGGAAACTGGCTGGAGCTGGAGGCAGATACAGGCGATATTCCGAAAGAGGAACTGGGAGCCATTCTTTCCGCATATGCAGAGAAAAAGAAGTTTTACCGGATGAAAAACGGGGATTTTCTGACCCTGGGGGACGGCGGACTTTTAACTGTGTCAAAGATGGCAAAAACCCTGGGGGTGGAAAAGGAATTTGCAGTGGCAAAGACCATGCGCCTTCCCATGTACCGGGCCATGTTTCTGGATTCGGCGTTAAAAGCGGATCGGAGTGTGGGATTTTACAGGGACCAGCTATTTAAGGCGGTGGTCCGTGGTATGAAAAATGTGGAGGACAGTGAGTATGAGATTCCAAAGTCCCTGGCTCCTGTGCTGCGCGGATACCAGAAAGTGGGATTCCGGTGGTTTAAATGTCTGGATGCTTACGGAGCTTTCCGTGGTCACGGTCGCAGGAGCGCAGACGGAACGTGAGTATCTCCTTACAAAACTGAAAAAAGAAAATTTTGATAAGACGGATGTGATCATTACTTCCTATGATCTTTTGAAGCGTGATCTTTGCTTTTATCTGGAAGAAGAATTCCGTTTCCAGATCGTTGACGAGGCTCAGTACATTAAGAATGCGTCCACCCAGGCGGCCAAAGCGGTGAAGTCCATAAAAGCCAGAACCAGATTTGCCCTGACGGGAACCCCCATTGAAAATCAGCTGGGTGAGCTTTGGAGTATTTTCGATTTTCTTATGCCGGGATTTCTTTTTACAGCGTCAAAATTTAAAAAACTGTTTGAGATTCCCATTATAAGGGACGGAGATGGGGAAGCGCTTTTGCGGCTTCAGAAAATGTCCAGGATGGAGGGGGAGCAGAAGCGGCTTTATGATGCCAATGCCTCCCTGTTAAGGGAACGGCTTCTGTCCGGGTCTGAGGGGGAGTACGGGAAGGAGCGAATGCAGATTCTGGCGGAGCTTATGAAGTTAAGACAGATTTGCTGTGAGCCGTCCCTGTGCTATTCCGGATATAAAAGCGGCTCGGCAAAACTTGAAACCTGTATGGAACTTCTGGAAAACGGAACCCGGTCAGGCCATAAAATTCTTTTGTTTTCTCAGTTTACCTCCATGCTGGATGTAATTGCGAAACGATTGAGGAAAGAAAAAATAGAGTATTACATGCTGACCGGAGCAACGCCTAAAAAAGAGAGGATGCAGATGGTATCGGCATTCCACAAGGACCAGGTGCAGGTATTTTTAATCTCATTAAAGGCCGGGGGGACAGGTCTTAATCTGACAGCGGCGGACATGGTGATTCATTATGACCCCTGGTGGAATGTGGCGGCGCAGAATCAGGCCACGGACCGCGCGCACCGGATTGGTCAGGAAAACCGGGTGACCGTGTATAAACTGATTACCAGACATACGGTAGAGGAAAATATTTTAAAGCTTCAGGAGATGAAAAAGCATCTGGCGGAGACGGTGGTGATGGAAGGAACCGGGGGCTTTTCGGGTCTTTCAAAAGATGATTTGCTGGATATTCTTGCCGAATAATTGCGGAAAAATTGTCATGAAATTTTAAGGTTTTTTACTGGAAAGTGTGGTAGGATAGGGGAAGGTGCAGGACAGTTACGAATTTATCAGGAATTGAGGTTTGAGTACAAATGTTTAAGAGAACAAAGATTTTAAGTCTTGGGCTTGCCATGGCGCTTTTTACAACGCAGGCAGCCTGGGCGGATATTACAATCAGCCCCCTGGGAACATCCCGGCCCGCAGGGCAGGAGAGCCAGGTGCAGTCCCAGACAGGAATGAATGCGGGGGCGCAGTCCCCTGATCAGGTGCAGCCCCAGACAGGAATGAATGCAGGGGCGCAGTCCCAGAATCCGGCGCAATCCGGGAGCAGAACAGATGCCATGCCGGGAACGCAGACGGGAACGCTGACTCCTTCCGCCAGTTACAGTACAAAGGAGCCGGTGTCATTAAATACCTCCAATGGCGCAAAAGGCAGTGTTATGAAACAGGGACCGGACGTATCCTCACAGAATGCAGGCGGACAGACCGGCCTTTCCATTGGAGCCAATGACGGGCCCGGCGGCAGTACAGGGACAGCAACAAAAGCCGCGCCGGGAGGAACCGCAGGAGCAGCGGCAGGAGCCGCACCGGGAGGAACCACAGGGACGGGGACAGCGGCAGGGACCGCACCGGGAGGAACCGCAGGAGCAGCGGCAGGAACCGCGCCGGGAGGAACCGCAGGAGCAGCAGCAGGAGCCGCACCGGGAGGGACCGCAGGAGCCGCACCAGGAGGAACTGCGGGAACGGTTATGGCCACGGATGTGATTTTGCAGACGCCGGAAATTTCCGCTCAGGCGGCCGTCGTCTATGATGTGACCCACGGAAAGATTTTATATGAAAAGGAGGCGGATACAAGGCTGTATCCCGCCAGTACCACAAAGCTTATGACGGCGCTTCTGGTACTGGAGAATGCAGATTTAAACAGCACTGTGACCTTTTCAAAAACGGCGGTTACCAACCTGGAATCGGGGGCAGTGACCCTGAAACTCGCAGAAGGAGACAGGGTTTCTGTGAAGGATTGCCTATATGGCCTTTTGCTAAAGTCGGCCAATGAGGTGGCAAACGGGCTGGCGGAGCATGTGGGGGGCAGTATTTCCGGTTTTGCGGATATGATGAATAAAAAGGCTAAGGAGCTTGGATGCACGGGAACAAATTTTGTGAATCCCAACGGACTCAATGACCCGAATCATTATACCACCTGCCGGGACATGGCAAAGATTGCGGCGGCTGCCTTTGCCAATGAAACCCTTTGTAAAATCGGGGGCACCTTAAGTTATGAGTTTCCGGCCACAAAGAATGCGGCCGCCCGTACCATCACTCCCGGCCATAAAATGCTGTATCCCTCCGATTCCAGATATTATGAAGGAATTGTAGGAGGGAAGACCGGATACACTTCTCTTGCCGGGAATACCCTGGTCACCTGTGTGGAGAAGAATGGCGTGCGGATCATCGCCGTGGTGATGAAGGCAAAGAGCACCCAGTACACAGATACGAAGGCGCTTCTGGATTACGGCTTTGAAAAAGCGGCGGCGGATACGGCCAGTGTGGCGGCGGGAAATGAAAACAGCCTGCCGGCGGGAACAGGAAACGTTTCCTGGCATAAGTGGATTCAGAACGGAACCAGCTGGAGATTTGAACTGGCGGATGGCAGCCGGCTTTCCAACTGTCTGGTGACCATTGACGGTGCAGAATATGCATTTAATACAGAAGGAATTATGCTGACCGGATGGCAGAAATCCGGAGATACCTGGTACTGCTTTAAGGAGAACGGGGCCATGGTGAAGAACGGATGGGAAAAGGATGGCGATAAGTGGTTCTATCTGGGTGAAAACGGGGCCGTGGTGAAAAATGAGTGGCGTCAGGATTCCGGAAAGTGGTTTTATCTGGGTTCCGATGGAGCCATGGTACGGAATGCATGGATTGACAATACCTATTATGTGGGCGCGGATGGAATCTGGGTGCAGCAGTAGAGGAGAAAGAGGAGGGAAGTTCCTTGAAAGGATTCCGCGGACTGATGGCCCTTGGGGCTGTGGCCGCAGGTGTTTTCTTCCTGCGGTCGGAATATGAAAGAGATTGTCTGGTAACGGACCGTTACGTGATTCGGTCTCCAAAAATAAAGAGTGGTAAAATGACGGTAGTATTTCTCACGGATCTTCATGATAAGGAGTTCGGGAAAAACAATGAAAGGCTCATAAGGGCCATTGAGGAAGAACAGCCGGATGCAGTTTTGGTGGGAGGAGATATGATTGTGGCCAAAACAGAGGGAGATACCTCCACAGTCTTAAAACTTCTTTCTGCCCTGGCGGAAAAGTACCCGGTGTACTGCGGAAATGGAAACCATGAGGGAAGGCTCAGGCGTGAAACCGGAGTGTATGGAACCGCGTACCGGGAATACCGCAGAAAGCTTGCACAAATGGGGGTGACTTATCTTTCCGATGCCCATGTCCGCCTGTCGGAGGACATTGTCCTTTACGGCGTGGATCTTTTGCCTCAGCATTACACACACGGAACTCCCAAAATGGAGCCGGGATTTCTGGAACGGGTCCTGGGACGGCCGGAGCCGGAGAAGTTTCATCTGCTCCTGGCCCATTCTCCG
>CANRXD010000101.1 GCA_947643685.1 uncultured Clostridium sp.
GGACGCCACAAGCTTCTTGTCCGCGGTACGCAGGCAAGAAGATGCAAGGCTGAACTGTTACATTTCCGTTACTGTTCACTCCATGACTAATCACTCCGCTGATTAGTCATGAGCCAATACCGTTATGGGGCCAAAGCATATGCCCCATCGCCGCAGGCGATTTCAAATGGGCATATGCTGTTACGTTCACAGGGCACCTGTGAACAGTAACACATTTCCTTATAAATTGCCTGCAATCCCTTTTTTTCCTATTGACATTTCAGTATTGCCGAGTATAATTTAAGCTAATGATATCGCAATGCGAAACATAGTTCCATATTATGGAACTCGGTATCGTATTACAAAATCGCTGACCGCAAATAAGCTTCCTGAAATTATAAAAAAGGAGAAATGGGATCATGAACGAAGTGTTAGAAAAAATCCAGAAAATTGGTATTGTTCCCGTTGTGGTACTGGACGATGCCAAAGATGCTGCCCCGCTTGCAAAGGCACTCTGTGAGGGCGGTCTTCCATGTGCAGAGGTTACTTTCCGTACCGCAGCCGCTGAAGAATCCATCCGCATTATGGCAAAAGAATTTCCCGAGATGCTGGTAGGCGCAGGAACCGTTCTCACCATCGAACAGGTCGACCGCGCTGTCAATGCCGGTGCGAAATTCATTGTAAGCCCGGGTTTAAATCCAGTGGTCGTAAAATACTGTGTGGACAAGGGGATTCCGGTGACACCGGGTACTTCCAATCCCAGCGACGTGGAAGCCGCAATCTCCCTCGGTCTTGATGTTGTAAAATTCTTCCCGGCAGAGCAGGCAGGCGGCCTCAATATGATTAAAGCCATGGCCGCTCCCTATACCCAGATGAAATTCATGCCCACCGGAGGAATCAATGCAAAGAATCTTAACTCCTATCTTGCATTCGATAAGATCCTGGCATGCGGCGGAAGCTGGATGGTTAAGAAAGAGATGGTTGCAGCAGGCGAATTTGATAAGATCCGTGACTTAACCAAGGAAGCCGTACAAACCATGCTCGGATTCGAGCTGGCCCATGTCGGCATCAACTGCAGTAATGAAACAGAGGCAGAAAAAACTGCTGATGCATTTGACGGACTTTTCGGTTTCACAAAGAAAGTCGGCAACAGCTCCGTATTTGCAGGAACCGCCATTGAGGCTATGAAAAACGCCGGGCGCGGCGTCAAAGGCCACATTGCAATTTCCACGAACTCCGTTGCAAGAGCAAAGAATTACCTTGAACTGATGGGCTACAAATTTGATGAGTCCACTGCCAGGTTCAAAGGCGAAAAGATGACTGCCATTTACCTTTCCGATGAAATCAGCGGTTTCGCAGTACATCTTGTACAGAAATAAATTTTAAGGAGAATTTTAATCATGGCAAAGAGAGTTATCACATTTGGTGAAATTATGCTCCGTCTCGCTCCGGAGGGTTATTATCGTTTTGTACAGGCGAACACATTTGGCGCAACCTATGGCGGCGGTGAAGCCAATGTTTCTGTTTCCCTTGCTAACTACGGTTTTGATTCCGTATTCGTCACAAAACTTCCGAAACATGAAATCGGTCAGGCTGCTGTCAACGAATTAAGAAAATATGGTGTTGACACATCCGCAATCGCCCGTGGCGGCGATCGGGTCGGTATCTATTTCTTAGAGAAGGGCGCTTCTCAGAGACCATCCAAGGTGATCTATGATCGCGCACATTCTGCAATCTCCGAGGCTTCTCCGGAAGACTTTGACTGGGCAAAGATTTTTGAAGGCGCTAACTGGTTTCATTTCACAGGTATCACCCCGGCCCTCAATGATACCGTCGCCGGTATCTGTCTGGAAGCATGCAAGAAAGCAAAGGAACTTGGTCTTACTGTTTCCTGTGACTTAAATTACAGAAATAAACTGTGGAGTAAGGCAAAAGCAGGAGAGGTTATGGGGGAACTCTGCAAATATGTCGATGTTTGTATCGCAAACGAAGAAGATGCCTCAGATGTATTCGGAATTAAGGCGGCCAATACAGACGTTACAGCCGGCAATGTAAACCATGAAGGCTACAAGGATGTTGCAAAACAACTTGCCGACCGTTTTGGATTTGCAAAGGTCGCCATTACGCTCCGTGAATCTCTTTCCGACAACGACAACAACTGGTCAGCCATGTTATATGACGGAACGAATTACTATTTCAGTAAAAAATATAAAATGCATATCGTTGACCGCGTAGGCGGCGGCGACAGCTTTGGCGGCGGATTAATTTACGCCTGCTTAAGTGATTACGACGCTCAGAGCACAATTGAGTTTGCAGTTGCCGCATCCTGCTTAAAGCACTCCATTGAAGGAGACATGAACATGGTTTCCGTTGATGAAGTAAATAAACTGGCAGGCGGCGACGGCTCCGGACGTGTTCAGAGATAGTCACCTGGTTTCGCTGCCCAATTTGCCAAATCGGGCAAGTTTATTCCTCAATATATACCACAGGGTCTGCCAGCCGGCAGATCCAAAAGAAAGGCCTCTGCGGCTGCCAATCGCAGAGGCCTTTCTTTTAATTGTAACATATAATCGGAATTCCCGTATACACATGTTCATAAATCGTAGCGGCCGCCCTGGGCGGAAGATTAATACAGCCATGGGAACCGCCAGTCTGATAGATCTGTCCCCCGAATTTTGAACGCCAGCTGGCATCATGCAGCCCGATTCCGCCATTAAAAGGCATCCAATAAGAAACCGGACTTTCATATTCATATGTTCCGTCTGCCTTTTGTTTCCCCCTTAGAACTTTATCCCGCTGTTTATAATACAGAGTAAAAAATCCCGGCGGAGTCGTCCATCCTTTGGACACATTTCCTGATACGAAAGGCGTATCCAGGATACAGGCGCCATTTTCATAAAAGTACAGGTGTTGTCCTGAAAGGTCCACTTCGACGTATGTTGTTCCAAAATCGTATCCGTTCCTGCTGATTGCCGTGCAGGAATAAACAGGCTCCCTGGTCTGGCTCTCACAGCCCTGAATCGCCTGGAGCAGCGCTTTTACCTCCTCTGCCTGATTAATCTGCCATCCATAGGCACCGGGCACCGTCACTTCCCTCCCTGAAGAAGCATGAAACAAAATAGGTTTCCCATAGGTATCATAAGTATCAGCCAGAAACTTTACATATTCTGCCACCTTCGCCTCATCCACAAGAATTTCGGATCCGGATGTCCCCTTAATCCACTGAGCAATCTCCGTTCCCCGAAGGACTTCCTGTTTTTCTCCAAACTCATACGTAATATTCACGTCTTTAAATTGGTTCAGACTGGCACACAGCCGATTCAGAGAATCATCCAGTGAAGTTACCTGAATCGTTTTCCGACAGTCGATGTCAGCCAGTCTCAGCACAGACCGCTGCTCGCTTAAGGCCTCCCTTGCAGCCGCCATCAGCTTGTCTACATCAATTTCCGTTCCCTGTACCTCCGGTATTATAGTAAATGCCTTTCCTTCTTCATAAGCGGATATATGGGCATCCGTGGTGGGGGTAGCGTTCTTCACAAAAGTAAGATTTTCCATGGCCTGACGCAGCAGGCCCTCATCACATCCGGAATTTACCTCCACACGGAAGCTGTTGGCCTCCCCGGGCCCTGTCTTTCTTCCTCCGTCGTTCTCTCTCTGCAATACGGCATTCAAATCACCCGTAACCTGAAGATAATACCCAATGTCTGTATCCCTAATCAACTCCTGCGTTCCGTCCAGATCCCTGACCTTTAAAGTATATGTCCCCTTAAAATACGCTTCCATATGGGCCTTCGCCTCATCTGCTGTCATTCCTGACACTTCCACACCGTTGATTGTAGTTCCTTCCACAAAGCGGTCTGTATCCTCCTTCTCGGCGGCTATACTTCCGAATGGAAATGCCGAAACGGCAATCCAGACCGCGGCTCCAACAGGAAATAACTTTTTCAGAAGATTTTTCATATCATATCCTCACTTCCGTTATCCATTTTTATCTTTTCTTATGCTTTCTCCTCAGATTCTGTTTTCTGCTTTTCCTGTTCCTTCCTCGCCGGCCGTTTTGTAATAGGAAGCTGGAGATTAACTCCGAAGGGATTAATTACAACCCCCTTAGCCTCTCCTGCAAGAATCTCCGGAACCTTGGCAGCAGTCACCATAACGGCCTTAAACTGGTTATCCTTATTAAACTTCCCAAACTCCAGAATGTCCGTAAAAACAGGCTGGAACACATCGCCATTTTTCTGTTTCAGAAGCGGGACTCCGTTGTTTTCATGGAAAGCCGCCACATAAGTTCCCTTTTCATAATCAGCCAAAATCTCTTCCTGCATTTCTTTCAGTTCATCGGTAAGCTCTGAAAGCTTCTGTCTTCTCACTTCCTGCATAAAGTAAATAGCGGTCAGATGCAGCCCCGGATTTTCCACCCAGATTTGTCCGTTGGGAAGCTTCTGTCCCGGTTTCTTAACCATATCACTCAGCTGAAGCTTATACATATCCGGCATATAGCCGTTTAAAACTACGCAGTTCACTCCCATTGTAAATAAGTTTGCATAAAAATTTAAAAAATCCTTCTTCTCCACCCTGGCTACTTGCAGAGGAATCTTTTGGTCCACAAACCTTCTTCCTTCTCTTTTAATATCTTCTTCCTTCTCGTATATAAAAACTTCATCATCAAATGTATCCGGATCACACATAACGAATGGCATTTTCGTACATAGTGAAATCAGCACGTAAAGTTCCCCGGCCCCGCTTAAAATCCGCATGGCTGCCTGTTTCTCTGGCTGCATTGCATTCTTGTTTTCCATGTTTTGTCTTCCTTCCAGTCACTTAATTTCCAACCTGCCTTGTCTATTATAGCAGAAAAATTTCTGCAATGCCATATCTCTTCTCTATTTATCCTAACCGTATTTTGCACTTATTACCGTTCACAGGCGCCTTGTGAACGTAACTGCATATGCATATGCCCATTCCAGATTGCCTGGCGGCGATGGGGCGTATGCTTTGCCCCCATAACCGCACCGGCTCATGACTAATCAGCGTGGTGATCAGTCATAGTGTGAGAGGTTTACAAAAAGTCCCATGCGGACTGTTTTCAACGTCTTGATTCCGTGCTAGAATAAAGGAAATATCATTTGCAAAGGAGAATTCAATTTATGCTAAACACCAACTATGACGTTCTTCCCAAACTTCTCACCCAGGGCCAGATCCGCCATTCAAAAGGGAGCGAGGCATACCGCCACACCATTGACGGTGAGCCCTATACTTTGCCCGCAACCGGCGGCATTACCTATAATGCACATATCGGCGACTGCTGTGTTGGCTGGGCAGCGGATCATTTAGAGCCCGGCGTAACCGTCCGTAATGAGAATGATGACTACAATGCGGCGGTTCAGGGACTTTCCTGTATTGGAAATGAGGTTATCGTCCATTCCGGGGATGCCAAAGGTGCCCGCGGTTTTGTCACCGGCAAGCATGGGGGCTGTGAGCATCTGCTCTGCTATTTCTCCAATGAAGATATGGAGAAGATGTCCATTGGCGATGTGATCGACATCCGGACCCAGGGGCAGGGAATGAAGCTTCTTGATTATCCGGAAATCCTTCTTCGCAATACCAGCCCTGAGCTCCTAAAGGCCATGAACATTGTTGAGGAAAATGGCTGTCTTAAAGTAGGTGTTGCAAAGATCGTTCCGGGCTGTATCATGGGCTCTGGTCTCGGTGCCTCCAACTCCCACTATGGGGACTATGATATCACGCTGCATGACAAAAAAATCACTGCTGAATATGGCCTTGATAAACTTCGCTTCGGCGATATTGTCGCCATTATGGACGCTGATACCCGTTTTGGCCGCAATTATATCACAGGCGCCGTGACAATTGGCGTTGTTGTACACAGCGACTGTATCCTTTCTGGTCACGGCCCCGGCGTCACGACCCTCATGACCTGCAAAACACCGAAAATCGAGCCATTTATAGATGAAAACGCAAACCTGAAAAACTATTTTGTAAAATAATATTTGCTGACAAACATACCATTTGACCATCCGAGAGTTAACGCTTATTCTTTGCAAAAAACATACTGCTTATCAGGCTCCAACAGAAAAACAAAACAGGTATAGAGTTCAATTCCTATATGATCCACTGAACTCTATATCTGTTTCTCTTTTATAACCAAAATGCTTTTCCCTAATCTTTACAGAGCGCAAAAAAGGAACCACATTTCTGTGATTCCTCAAGAGGCGACAACCAGATTTGAACTGGTGATCAGGGTGTTGCAGACCCACGCCTTACCGCTTGGCTATGTCGCCATATTTAGTTATATCATGACCCCAACGAGATTCGAACTCGTGTTACCGCCGTGAAAGGGCGATGTCTTAACCGCTTGACCATGGGGCCTAAATTTCGCATATCTATACTACCATATTTATATGCCTCTGTCAACCAGTTTCAAAAACCAGTTAGGACCAAAGAACTCCCCGAGTAGGACTCGAACCTACGACAGCGCGGTTAACAGCCGCGTGCTCTACCGACTGAGCTATCGAGG
>CANRXD010000102.1 GCA_947643685.1 uncultured Clostridium sp.
GCTATCATGCCACAGCTACATTAACATATCACAAGTGCGGAAAAAATGCAAGCACTTTTTCCGCACTTTTTTACTTCTTTTACCTTTTGTGCTGCAGTTTACGGAGCGTCGTCTGCCTTTGTCGTTTCCTCCAAAGCCTCCAGTTCCTTTTTCACTGCATCTGTTCCGCGAAGCAGAACTCCCACTGCCGCCTTAAGCTGATTGTCTTCGTCCTTCGGAACCTCAATCATGCTTCTTAAATCCTCACGCAGCTCCACTTCCACATCCGGCTCGATTCCCAGCTCATGAATACATTCTCCCGAGGGAACATAGTAGTAGGCCGTTGTCAGCTTCACAGCGCTTCCATCCGCCATCGGAAAAACTCCCTGGGCAATGCCCTTCCCAAAAGTTTTGGTTCCCACAACCGTTCCCCAGCCATTATCTTTTAAAGCGCCGGTGAGAACCTCGGATGCGCTGGCGCTCTGGCCGTTCACCAGAACCACAATGGGAACGTCCACCTGATGTCCGTCCTCAGAACAAAAGCTGCTGTCAGGAACACCTTTTCCTTTAAAACTTACAATGACGTCCCCTTCCGGAAGCAGATAGTCCGCAATGGCTTTGGCCGCATTCACCACGCCGCCGCCATTGTTTCTCAAATCCACAATCAGGCCTTCCATTCCTTTTCCCTCCAGGGAATCCACTGCCGTTTTAAACTGGTCCCCTGATACCTCTTCAAAGGAAGACAGGGAAATATAGCCGATTTTATCCTCCAGCATGGTATATTCCACCGTAGGATTCTCCACCATGGCGCGCTCCATGGTCATCTCCACGTAGTCCTCCGCGGATTCCCGGTAAACCGTAAGGCTCACCTCTGTCCCCTCTTCCCCTTTGATATAATCACTGACCAGAAGACTCAGATCCATGCCTGACACATCCATGTCGCCCACTGCGGTCAGAACATCTCCAGGCAGCATACCGGCCTTTTCCGCCGGAGTCCCCTTAAAGACCTTAACCACTGTTATGATACCCGTATACACGTTCTGACTCACCTGAACGCCGATACCGCAATATTCGCCTTCGTTGCTCTCCACAACGCTCTCATATTCCTCCGGAGTGTAATACACAGAGTAAGGATCCTGAAGGGAATATATCAGGCCGCTGTAAATCCATTCCTCCGGATCCTCCCTTTCCTCCTCGTCAAACAGGAAATACTGATTAATCAGCTCCTGCATGTAATTAAGCTTGGGGCCGATTTTCGCCATATCCAGCTTTCCATCGTCACCTGTCCCATCAATCGTCTGAACCTCAGCACTCTGGTCCACATTGACCCCACGGGCCACAACCCAGATCCCGGCTGCCATTCCCACTGCAATAAGTCCGGAAAAAGCCGTCACCAGTGCGCCCACCAGCACACCCTTCCAGAATTTATTTTTTGTCTCTTTTTCTTCCAAGTCCTTTTTCTCCTGTTCTATCATAAACTGTACCTCCGACTACGGACTCACATACTGACGCGGATTTACATATGTACCGCCTGCACGGATTCCAAAATGCAGATGTGGCCCGGTGGAATATCCGGTGGAGCCCACCTTTGCAATCACCTGCCCCTGTTTCACAGTCTGCCCCACAGATGCCAGAAGCTTCGACGCATGCATATAGACGGTGTAAACCCCGCCGCCATGGCTGATCATGATGTAATTTCCGGCTGAATAGCTGTATGTGGAAACCACCACCTCGCCGGACGCTGCCGCCACAATATCGGTTCCTGTGGGAGCCCCGATATCAATTCCCTGATGATTGGAGGAAGCGCCTTCCGTCGGTGAAGAACGGCCGCCAAAACCTGATGTAATCCGGCTGCTTCCAGGGCATGGCCATGCGAAGCTAATATCTCCAAGACTCATGGTTTTATACGTTTTTCCAGCTTCTTCCGCTTTTCTTCTGGCCTCTTCTTCCTTTCGCTTAAGTTCCGCCTCAATGGCTTTTATGGACTGCTCCTGAGCCTCCAGATCTTTTTCATACTCAGAAAGCTGTCCCTCCGCCTGTGTAATCTGACTTTCATATTTTTTTAACTCCGTCTGCTTGGCCGATAAGAGCAGTTCCACAGATGCATGTCTGGCTTCCGTTTCCTCCTGCAGGGAAAGAAGCTTCACATGTTCCTCCTCCAGAACATGCTCTTTTTCTGTGATCCGTTCCTTGGTGGCCGCATACTCATCAAGCATCTGCCTGTCGTAGGATGAGATTTTAGCAATATACTCTGCCTTGTTTAAAAGCTCCGACAGAGATTCTGCCCGCATGAGAAGATCCACATAGGAACTGTCCCCTTTCTCATACATATATTTTATCCGCAGCTTCATGGATTCATACTGCTTTTTTTCCACCTCTTTTGCCTCATCCAGCTCCCCCTTCGTAACCTCGATCTGATCTTCCTTGGTTCTGATATCCGCTTCCAGACCGGAAAGTTCATCACTTATGGCCTCCAGACTGGCATCCAGCTTTTTCACATAAGCAGCCGCATCACTTTTTAAACTTTCAAGATTTTTAATGGCGTCCTCCGTTTTTTTCTTCTCCTCTTCCAGGGCCGTCCGTTTTTTCTTTGCGTCCTCCAGGCCGGCTTTCGTAGCACCGGCCGGAAAGGCGGTACACAGAATACAGATTCCGAAAAACATGGTTCCAAACAGTCTCTTATGTCTCTTCATATTGCTCTCCTACACCCGCAGATGTCTGCGTATGGTCATGAAACTAACAATAAAGCCAAGACCGCCGCCAAGAGCCAGAGAAACCCCTGCCATGGACGGGTAAATGGTCTCAACAGGAAGGAATTGAATAATCCCCGAAAGAAGCTGGAACCGCAGTGCCACATATTCCACAGTCTGCCGGTACAGAAAGTACATGGCCGCCAGGGGAATGGAGGCCCCGAAAAGTCCCAAAAGCGTTCCTTCCACCACAAATGGCGCCCGTATCATAAAATTTGTTGCTCCTATAAGCCGCATGATCTTGTTTTCGTTTTTTCGAAATTCTGCCGTAACGGAAATCGTGTTGCTGATTAAGAAAACTGCAACAGCCAGCAGCATAAATATCATGGCTCCGAACAGCATGGCCAGAATTCTGTTGAAACTGGATAAACCAGCCGCCGCACTGTTGGAGTAGTTCACCTTCCTGACTCCGGAAACCGTTTCCAGATACTGAACCACCGGGCCCTGATCCGCAATATTGTAAAGAAAAATTTCAAAAGACGCAGAGCCTGCCAGAGGATTATCTCCGGCAAAGCCCTCAGCCAGACTGCTGTTTTCCCCGAAATACTCATCTTTAAAACTTTCCCAGGCTTCCGCTGCCGAAATGTATTTCAGATCTTTGATCTGTGCGCCGCGGTCTGCCTTTATGGTTTCACCGATTCCAAGAATCTCCTCCTCCGTAAGGTTTTCATCAAAAAAAACGGAGATTCCCATGGAGGATTCCGCCGTAACCACCATGTACTGGATATTGGTAATCACCGAATAAAAAACGCAGAACAAAAAAATACACGCAGAAATAATCGCCGTCGAAGCAAGGGAAAACCAGATATTTCTGCATATATTCACTATGCCCTGTTTCAGGCAGAACCAAAGTGTACTAATTCTCATACCGGTACCCGCTTTCTTCCTCATCACTGATTATGATGCCCTTATCAATGGTAATCACACGCTTCTTCATCATATCCACGATTTCGCGGCTGTGGGTCACAACAATCACAGTCGTTCCCTGCCGGTTGATCTCCTCTAAAAGCTTCATGATTTCCATGGCATTGTGCGGGTCTAAATTTCCAGTAGGCTCGTCAGCCAACAGCACCTCTGGCCTGTTAATCAGGGCTCTTGCAATGGCAACTCTCTGCTGTTCTCCTCCTGAGAGCTGATGCGGATAAGATTTATACTTGGACGAAAGCCCCACCATTTTTAACATCTGCGGAACTGATTCCCGGATCGTGCGTCCGGAAGCCCCGATCACCCTCTGGGCAAAAGCCACATTTTCATAAACGGTTCTGTCCTTCAATAGACGGAAATCCTGGAATACCACCCCCAGTCTCCTCCGGTATCTGGGAATATACCGCCTTGGCATTTTTCCCAGATCCATGTCATTGACAACAACGCGGCCGGAGGTTGGTTCCACTTCCTTTAACAGAATCTTCAGCAAAGTGGATTTTCCCGAACCGCTCCGGCCCGTAATAAAGACAAATTCCCCGTCGTCAATGATAATGTCAAGCCCCTTTAAAGCGCGGCTGCTCTTCTCATAGGTCTTTGTCAGTTTCGAAATTTCAATCATAATCAGTAATCCAGGTTCTCCATATACTTCATGTATTTTACTACCATAAGGGCAATCTTGAAGGTAATGGCATCCTCAAACACGCGAAGATCCAGACCTGTACTCTTCTGAAGTTTATCCAGACGGTAAACCAGAGTGTTTCTGTGAATGTAGAGCTGCCTTGAGGTCTCCGATACATTCAGACTGTTTTCAAAAAACTTATTGATTGTAGTAAGCGTTTCCTCGTCAAATTCATCCGGATTCTTTCCATCAAAGATTTCCTTAATAAACATACGGCACAAGGGCAGAGGAAGCTGATAAATCAGGCGTCCGATACCAAGCTTGGAATATGCCACCACATTCTTTCCACTGTAAAAAATTTTTCCCACATCCAGAGCCATTTTCGCTTCCTTATAGGACCGGGATACGTCCTTAATTTCATTTACAATCGTACCAAAGGCAATATGTACCTTGGACATGGCCTCTGTATTCAGCATATCGAGGATCGTATTGGCCGTTTTCTCCAGATCCTCATAGCTTTCTCCCTGCTTCACCTCGCGTACCAGAATAATATTTTTTTCATCCACCGCGGTGATAAAATCCTTCGTCTTTGTGGAGAACAGGCTTCTCACAGTTTCCAGCGCATTGACATCTTTCTCATTCTTTGTCTCAATCAGAAAAACCACTCGTTTTACATTCGTTTCAATATGAAGCTTCTTTGCCCGGTTATAAATATCAACCAGAAGAAGATTATCCAAAAGCAGATTCTTAATGAAATTATCCTTATCGAACCGTTCCTTGTAAGCCACCAGAAGATTCTGAATCTGGAAAGCAGCCAGCTTTCCTACCATATATGCGTCATCGCTGCCGCCCTTGGCAAGCAGGATATACTCCAGCTGATGCTCGTCAAACACCTTAAAGAACTGGTAACCGGAAATTACCTGGCTGTCAGCCGGTGAATCCACAAAAGTGAGGATAGCACTTTCGTAGTCTTCTGCATGTTTTAATGTGGAGGCCAGGACTTTTCCCTCTACGTCACAAATGCAGAGGTCAATTCGAGTAATTTCTTTCATCCCCTCAATGTTGCACTGTAATATTTGATTTGAAATCATAGTGTCCTCTCCTTTTCACAAATATGTGCATTAATCCACATACTATTTTAATGCAAAAGCACAAAAAAGGAAAGGAAAATTTTGTATTTTTTCACAAAAAAAGTTACAGTTCACGGGGCGGGGAAAATCGAACGAAAACAGGTGTCAAGCTTGCTTGTAAGGCAGTTTTCGTCCGATTTTCCACATCGGGCAAACGCCCGATGCTTCTTGTCCGGCTTAAGGCGGACAAGAAGATCCCCCCCCCGTGAATAGTAATCAAAAAAGGACAGATACATGTAAGATGTACCAGTCCTTTCTCCCACTTCTTAATTGGCGATGGTTTTCCCGTTCTCGCGGTCAAAAAGATAAAGCTCCTTTGCATCCACCGACAGCAGAATCTTCCCGCCCGTCCTGCAGTCAGGAGCCTGGCCTGCCAGACAAAGCCCCTCTGTTTCATTTTCTAAAAATCTAAGAGCTGTTTCCGTTTTGCCGTCTGCCATGCCCTGGAATGTAACCGTAAGAATCCCATTGCTGCTTCCGGAGGCATTTTCTTCCAGATGAAGGCTATCTGCGCGGATTCCCACAATAACTTCCTTTCCGGAATATGCTCCGTCAATCAGAGGCTTTCCCTTCTCCTCCGGCAAAAGAATCTGTCCGCTCTTAAGTTTCAGTTTCGCCTGATTTTCCTGTTCCAGCACTGTGGCAAGGAAAAAGTTCATGGGTGCCTGTCCCACAACACCGGCCACAAACCGGTTCACCGGTTTCTTTACCAGGTTTTCATATGTATCATCCTGACAGATCATACCGTCCTTCATAACAATCATTCTGGTTGCCAGTGTCCCTGCCGTCCCCTGGTTATCGGTCGCATAGATCACAGTCATATCCATTTTCCGGTATGTCTCCAGCAATTCCTGTCTTATCACCACCTGAAGTTCTTCTTCCAGATCTGCGATGATGCTGTCCAGAAGCAGAATCCCCGGGCGGCGCACCAAAGCCCGTCCCAGAAGAACGCGATATGTCTCTTCCTTCGTCAGTTCCGCCGGCATCTGTTCTAGAATA
>CANRXD010000103.1 GCA_947643685.1 uncultured Clostridium sp.
ATTATGACAACCCTGTATACGATAGAGGATTTTGTAGAGCTGGCCAGGAAGGATATGGATCTGGCGCTCAGGCTCATGGAATACCGGGACTTTACAGACGCTCCGTTTTTGCAGGATATGCATGTGCGGGCCGTTTATGAGGGGCTTAAGGGCCATGGAAACAGGCAGAACGCCCTGGAGGAATTTTTTCTGGCTCTTGGGGTAAAGGAGCCCATTGAACTGACCCTTTCCACCGCGAAAAAGAATTATGAAAACCCCATGGATATCATAAGTGACAAGGTGGTGCTGACAAAAAACACCTGGGGTTATATTTATATAGAGGTAAGAGCCGACGGCGACTTTATTGAGCTTTCCAAGAAGGTGATTACGCAGGGAGATTTTGAGGACGGCCGTTTTGAGCTGCGGTTTAAAATCCATCCGGAGCGGATGCACCAGGGAAAGAACCTGGGAGCCATCCGCCTTCAGACAGTCCATGGAGATACGGTAATCCGGGTGGAGGCCATGGGCGATACCACAGTGGACATCACCGGCAGGGAGCATGAGATCAGCAAGCCCGGAATCTGCCGGTATCTGAAGCTGCGTGAGGATTATGAGAGTGGTGCCTATGAGAAAGCGCTGATGGTCAATAAAATACAGAAGGAACTGGATGCCATTCGCGGGGCCAGCGGAAATTCTCTGGTCTTAACTCTTTTGCAGGCGGAGACCTATCTGGAGGCAGGACGGGCGGACCAGGCGGCCTTATGTCTGGATGACTGCCTTGAGCGGGTGGTTTCAGACCGGGAGCGGATGGGAACCCTGTACTGCTTCTATCAATATCTGCAGTACCGTACCAACCCGAATCCGGAAAAGAAGGATGCCGTTTTGCGGCTCTTAAGAAAGAAGCTGGATAATAAAAAGGGACGCTTTTATCTGCAGATGCTTTTATTAAAGCTGGAGCCTGAGCTTTGGGACGAGGAGGAGCCTCTTTATGAGAGCTTTCGAATCCAGTATAAGAACGGCTGTCACAGTCCGTTTCTTTATATTGCGGCATGCAGGCTTCTGGAAAATCATCCGGAGCTTTTAAAGTCCATGGATACCTTTGAGATTCATGTACTTTATTATGGGGCAAACCACGGGCTGATCGGAGAAGTCCTGGCAGAGAAGGCGGCTCTTCTGGCATCCGGGGCGAAATTCTTTCACAGGCTTTATTACCGGGCTTTGACAGCGCTTTATGAGAAATTTCCCGGAAAGGACATGCTGACGGCCATATGCTGCCTGCTGATTAAGGGAAATGTACGGAGTGAAAGCAGCTTTTTGTGGTATGAGAAGGGGATTGAAGAAGAAATCAGCCTTACAAGGCTTTATGAGTATTATCTGTATTCTCTTCCGGGAAATTATGAGAATATGCTGCCAAAGCAGGTACTTTTATATTTTTCTTATGAGCACAGCCATTTAGACCGCCACAGCCGTTCTGTTCTATATCAGAACGTGCTGGAACACCTGGACCCGGAGGATAAGCTTTATAAAGCATATGAAAGGAACATGGAACAGTTCGCCATGGAGCAGCTTTTCAAGTCCAGGATCAACAGCCGCCTTGCTGTGATTTACAAACATATGATTTACCGTGATATCATTGACAGCCAGGTGGCCAGAGTATTGCCGGCTATTTTAAAGTCCAACCGTATTGTCTGTGAGGATAAGGCGATGAAATATGTGGTGGTGTCCAACAGCCTTCTGGTGGGAGAGGATGCCTATCCTCTGGATGATGGCGTGGCCTATGTGCCGCTGTTTTTTGATGAATGTATTATTATGTTCCAGGATGTGTATGGAAACAGGTATATGGATGTTTCCTACACAAAGGAACCTGTTTTAGAAGAAAAAGAGCTGGAGGAGAAATGCTTTGAGATGGCTCCGGATCATCCGATGCTTAAGATGCGGGCCTGTCTTTCAATTATGGAGCAGGAAGACATGGATGAGGAGCAGGTAATGGTCCTTCAGAAGGCTCTGGACGGGCTTCCGGTTAAGCCTCTGTACCAGCAGAAGATGCTCACAAGAATTATTTCTTTTTATAAGAAGCAGGTGGCAAATGAAGAGGAGGCCATGTCCGAGGAGGGCGGAGCTTATCTTTTGAGACTGGATAAGAAAAGTCTTACCAGAAGTGAGCGGGTGGGGATCTGTGAAACCCTGATTTCACAGAACTATTTTGTGGAAGCTTTTGAGATGATTAAGGAATTCGGTGAGGATGAAATCCGTATTAAGAGGCTTTTGAAGCTTTGCAGTAAAATGATTCTTCAGAAGCTTTTTGCCGAAGATGCTCTGCTTCTTCTGTCTTACCGGGTGTTTGCGGCGGGACAGGGAGACGGAGTGATTCTGGATTATCTCTGCGAGCATTATAACGGGGCCAATGATCAGATGTACCGGATTCTGGTACAGGCCATCCGGGAGCATGTGGAAACCTATGACATGGAGGAACGGCTTCTGGCCCAGCTTATGTTTACAGGAAGTGATAAACATCTGGATAAGGTTTTTGATTTTTATGCCAGCCGTAAAAAGACCAGTGACTCCATTGTGAAGGCATATTTTACTTTAAAGTGTGTGGGGTATTTTTTAAGAGATATGATTCCCGGAGACCGGGTGTTTGCTTATCTGGAGGGGGCTGTTAATCAGAGTTCGGAGATGCGGAAAATACCGGAAATCTATCTGCTGGCTCTCACCAGGTTTTATTCTGGTCTGCCATCTTTAACGGAAGAGCAGAAAGCTCTCTGCAGTCGGTGCATGGAGGTTCTTACGGGGCAGGGAATGCTGTTTGCCTACTTTAAAAAGCTGGCGCCCTATGTGGACATTCCAGGAGATGTACTGGACAAGGAGATCATCGAGTACCATGGAACCGCGGGCACAAGGCCTGTCCTTATGATACGGATTTTGCCGGATGAGGAGGAGTTCCATGAGGAAGAGATGCGGATGGTTTATAAGGGGATCTATATACGCCAGAAGGTGCTGTTTGAAGGCGAAATTATGGAATATGAGATCTATGAGGATGAGGACGGCAGCCGTGTGAAAAAGGCATCCGGTGAAATTGCCTGTACGGAGGTACCTGCCGGCGATAAAGGAAACCGCTTTTCTTCCCTGAATTCCATGAGCCTGTATCTTGGGGTGAAGGATGATGGTAAGCTGAGGGAAACCATGACAAAATATGTGACAGATAACCTTGCAGTGGAAAAATTGTTCCCACTTATGTAGGGAAAGGCAGCAGTCAGGGGGGAGCTGAACTGTTACAGGGAAAGGGAAACGAGATGGATAAACTGATTATCGGAATAGATCTTTGTGATACCTATACCCAGGCGGCGGTCCTTGGCCGTGAGGAGGCCTGGGTCCTTCCCACGGTCATCTGCAGGAAAAAGACTGTGGAGGAATGTTGTGTCGGAGAAGATGCATATAAATATACGCTGGTGGGCGAGGGAGTCATGGTGGACAAGCTTTTGAGCCTGGCCATAAAGGACGGAACCGCCACTATCGGGCCGGTAAAATATGAGGGGCAGGAACTGCTTAAAAAGTTTCTGGAAAAGGCAGAGTATCCGGAGGCTTTTGTGTCCCAGCTTGTTATTTCATTAAAAAATATGGAAATGAAGTTAATGGATTCTCTCATGGGATGTGCGGAGTATCTTGGAATTCCCGGGGAAAATGTCCACATTGCCAGTCATACGGAATGTTTTGTTTACTATGTGTTAAGCCAGAGAAGGGATGTCTGGGGCGGGCAGGTGGGAATGTTTGCCCTGTCTGACGAGGATCTCAGATATTATGAGCTTAAGGTGTCCAGAGGGCCGAGGCAGATGACTGCCTGGGCTGAGTATGAGGATCTGGAAGAGGGCTTTAACCTGAATGTGCTGGATACCAGTTCCGGGGCCAGGATGGCGGACAAGATCCTCTGTGCCTGCGGGGAGAGATTTCTCCAGAAAAAGCTGTTTTCTTCCATTTTCCTTACGGGGAAAGGATTTGTAAAGACTGACTGGGCACCTGATTTTATGAAGCAGGTCTGCAACCGGAGACGGGTGTTCGTGGAGCCATCCCTGTTTGCCAGGGGGGCGGCTTTAAAGGCTGATGATTATCTCCATGAACAGACCTCCTATCCGTTCGTATGCCTGTGTGAGGGGAAGCTTCGGTCTACCGTGACCATGGAGGTCATGAAGCGGGATGCAAAGGTCCAGATTGCTCTGGGATCCGCAGGGGAGAGCTGGTATGAGGCCAGAAGCGTGCTGGAGGTGATTCTGGATAACCAGGATTACGTTGAACTTATCATTATCCCTCACCAGGATGCCAAGCAGAAGCGGACAGTGAAAATTCCGCTGGAGAATTTCCCGAAGCGGCCCAACAAGACTACAAGGATCCGTATTGCCGCGGGCTTTCTGGATGAGAAAACCATGGCGTTAAAAATCGTGGACCGGGGGTTTGGAGAGCTGTTTCCCAAAACGGATGCAGAAATCCGTCAGGAGGTGAGGATATGAGTCTGATTCTTTGCAGACAGGAGCCGGTTACATCACCGTTTTTTATTGAAGAGCTGGGAATCCATATCCACTCCTCACAGGAGCTTTGCTATGTAATATACCATCATCCTCTTCTGGTGATGGAGGATTTTGTGGATGAGAATCTGGTGGCATTTCTGCAAAGTGAACTGCGGATGCCCTTTCTTGCGGAGCGGATTACCAAATGGACGGAAAGCCGGGGGGCTTCGGACGAGCTTTTATTTTTAATCCTCCAGGACTGTGCCTATTATTCTCAACAGGAACAGACCAGATACCGGCAGGAGGTATCGAATTTAAGAAAACTTTCGGCGGAGGAGTACAGAAAGCGGAGAGCCGATTATTTTTATGCACTGGGGCTTTACGGAAAAGCCGTGGCCATGTATGAGAAGATTCTGGAGTCCGCCAGAGAGAAAAACTATCCGGCTGAGTTTAAGGGAAAAATCTGGAACAATATTGCGGCCTGTTATGCCAAGCTGTTCTGCTACCAGAAAGCCATGCATGCCTATGACTGCGCGTGGAATGAAAAGCCGGAGAAGGAATATTTAAAGCGGATGTATTTCCTGTCACAGATGGAGCCGGAGCTTACCATGAAAGACCATTACCGTGAGCTTCTTAAGGAGGAAGACAAAAGCCTCTGGGATCAGGAAGCCGCAGATGCCCTTACGGCGGCAAAGGAAGCTGATTCCGTCAGAAAGGTATCGTGTATGTTTGACAAGGACCCCATTAAACGGATTTCCGGAGCCGGAGAGTTATTAAACCGCTGGAAGCTGGAGTACCGGAGGATGATCTAGGGGGCAGTTTTATGTCTGCACCCCCTTGACAACCGGCTTTCTTTCCACTATTATTAAATACAATATAAAAAAGGCTGAGAAAAAGAGGAGTACGTCCCTTATACCAACAGAGAGAACTGCCCGGAGGCTGAAAGGCAGTTTGGGAGCATATCGGGCGGAAGGTAGCTTTGGAGCCGGAGCGGTGAAGGAAAAAAGTAACTGCTCCCGGATGGAGTCCGTTAAAAGCCATGGAGATTGTTGCCGGAAAATCAGGCAGTGAATAAAGGTGGTAACGCGGAATTTCGCCCTTTGCAGTAGTATGCAGAGGGCGTTTTTGATGCTTCATCATTTCCTGTATTTTTGCCCGGGAAGGGTGGAGACGGAATCCCAAAGGAAAGGAGAGAGTATATGATACGATTAAGGCCCTATAAGCCGTCGGATGCATGGAGTCTTCTGGAATGGTGGAAAGACGCTGATGAGAAAGCATTTATTAAGTGGAGCTGCAATAAGTTTGAATACCCCCTTTCCATTGAACAGCTGGACGGATATTTCAGTCTGTGGTGTCTCAGGGAGGATAGCGGATGGCTTATGACAGCTCTGGACGAAAGAGGAAAGCCGGTGGGACACTTTCTGATGCGTCTTGCCGATTATGAAACAGAGACGATCCGGATGGGATTCATCGTGGTGGATCCCAAAACCAGGGGAAGGGGATGCGGAAAAGAGATGATGAAGCAGGCTCTCCGGTATGCGTTCCGGATCCTGGGAATGAAAAAGGTGACTCTGGGCGTTTTTAAAAATAATCCTCAGGCAAAGGCCTGCTATGAGGCCGTGGGATTTAAGGAAACTGCCTTTGTTGCGGAATACGTCAATTACGATGGAGTCGTCTATGACGGATATGAAATGGAAGCGGTGGACCATGGATAGCTATTAGCCGGGCAATGAGTACCGGATCGTAAGAAAACAAAAAGGAGAGAATGATTATGAAAGAACTGGAGAAGACCTACAATCCTGCGGATATTGAGGAACGCCTGTACCAGAAATGGCTGGATAATAAGTATTTTCACGCCGATGCAAAGAGAGGAAAGAGAGAAGGCAA
>CANRXD010000104.1 GCA_947643685.1 uncultured Clostridium sp.
CGGAAAGACAACCATGTTGCATACGCGCCAAACCAGATTTGCGTAGGAACCGGCGCAAAGCAGCCTCTCGTGGATGCGGTTCTCGCCCTCTGTGAAGAAGGCGATGAGGTGATCGTCCCCACTCCCTGCCGGGTCAGCTATCTGGAAATGGTCAAACTCTCCGGCGCCGATTCCTTTGCTCTGGCAGACTTTCTGTTAGAAGAAGCAGGGATTATCGTCGTTCCGGGCGGTGCCTTTGAAGCTCCTGACAATTTAAGGATCTCCTGCTCTAACTCCATGGAGAGCCTGATTACCGGCATGAACCGGATGGAGGAAGCATTAAAGAAATTAAAATAAGCCGCCAGGCGCACAGTCAGCCGGCGCTGCTGCCATTCCCGGACCTTAAAATGGCAGCGGCACCGGTTGCCTCGGTAAACACCGGTATATCGAAATCCAGACGTTTCATTAAAAAAACGGTAATGCCGCAGAAGAATGCCATACATCAATATGTTTCCATTCTGCACATATCATGAAAAACTGTGCCGATATAAACTCCATCAATTCATTTAACTCTTTTGGGGGAATCTTACTTCCATTGCTGGCCAATATACATCCTCCTGACTTCGTCAGCCAGATTTTCGTTGCATTCGGCGTCGGCTTAACTTTATAGCCGCTGACAGTAAATAAACCAGGCAATCTGAACCCCTCCGTTTTCTGCGTACCGATAAATCAGATGTGCATTGCTGAAATCCGTCCTCCGTCGGCCGCTCAAAATTTACAATCACCTTTTTCTTACCATTTTCTTCAACAATTTGTGAATGTACAATTTCTGTCTCATCTGCCAGCGTCATATATGGATACATCATCCAGTCTCGCCTCCTCTCTGTCTCTACACACATTATACACAAAACAAGCCGCAAAGAAAAGAGAGATTCCGTTTTCCCTGTTCAAGTAAATCGCCTTATAAGCAAGCTTAACGGCTATTTTCGTCCGGTTTTCCCTGCCCCGTAAACTGTTACTTTTTTCTTGTTATTTTCTCCGACCCATGATACTATTGTAACAGTTCAGGAATTATTTGAACGGCTGTGTAATATATTGTAACAGTTCAGCCTTGCATCTTCCTGCCCGCGTACCGCGGACAAGAAACGCCGGGTGTCTGTTTTCACCCGGTTTTCCCCGCCCCCGTGAATTGTAACCGGCAAATTGCCGGAAAGGAGAATATTATGATCTGGTTCCTGCTTGGATGTAAACAAATCGGGGATAAATATTCTGAGGACGAAATGTCCGTCTATGCGGCCCAGGCTT
The DNA here is from genome assembly GCA_947643685.1 of uncultured Clostridium sp. Taxonomy (GTDB): domain Bacteria; phylum Bacillota; class Clostridia; order Lachnospirales; family Lachnospiraceae; genus CANRXD01. The sequence goes on from CANRXD010000104.1 coordinate 1,285, forward strand.
CCTTTTTCATTATCCTGGCTGCATTTCCGTTTTTTATGCTTCTGCTTGCCCTGATTCAGATAACCCCCTATGTTAATAAGTCTGATCTCCTGGCAACCATGGTCCGTGCGGTGCCCGATGCCCTGGACGGCCTTGTCATTAACATCATTGAGGACCTTTATTCTGATTCTCCCATGACTATCCTCTCCGTAACGGCCGTAACGGCCCTCTGGTCCTCTTCTAAGGGCATGCTGAGCATCGAGCGGGGACTGAACCGGATCCACGGTGATACGGGCCGGAGAGGCTATATCCTCCGCCGTATCCTGTGCAGCGGCTACACCGTCCTCTTTTCCCTCATGTGCGTGCTCTGCCTGTCCCTTCTGGTGTTCGGCGGAATTCTCCAAAGGCGGATTCTTATGCTGCTTCCGGCCCTTGGACACTTTGATTTTCTGATTTCCCAGGCCAGGAAAATCATCCCTCTTTTTTTCCTGCTGATTTTCTTTCTGGCCATTTATACCGTGCTTCCATGGAAAAAGCAGACCATAAAAAGTCAGCTTCCGGGCGCTGTGTTCGCCTCTTTGGGCTGGTCTTTATTTTCTATGGCCTTTTCCATCTACTTTAAATATTTTGGAAACTACACCGTCACCTATGGAAGCCTGACCGCTGTAATTTTACTGATGCTGTGGCTGTATTTTTGTATCTGCATTCTGTTTCTGGGAGCGGAAATTAACTGGTTTTACAGGCTCCACGGAAAACGGGCCGGAAGCTGACGCATTCCGGCCCATACTGCCTTGTTTACTTTGCTAACATCATTCTGTCATTGGCAAATTCTTCGCCGCTGGCCTCCTCAAACTTCTTAAGCAGGTCTTCCACCTGGAGTTTTTTCTTCTCTTCCCCGGCCACATCATAGATAATACGGCCTTCGTGCATCATAATCAGGCGGTTTCCATACTGGATGGCATCCTTCATGTTATGGGTGACCATAAGGGCCGTAAGCTCCCGTTCCCGTATGATCTCGTCCGTAAGTTCCAACACCTTCCTGGCCGTTTTGGGATCCAGGGCTGCCGTGTGCTCATCCAGAAGCAAAAGCTTCGGCTTTTCAAGGGTTGCCATGAGAAGAGTCAGAGCCTGCCTCTGTCCTCCGGATAAGAGGCCCACCTTGCTGGTCATTCTGGTCTGGAGGCCCAGATCCAGCCTTGTGAGGGCTTCCCGGTAGAAATCCTTTTCATTGGACTTAATGCCCCAGGAAAGTCCGCGCCTCTGTCCTCTCCGCAGGGCAAGGGCCAGGTTTTCCTGAATTTCCATTCCCGCTGCGGTTCCCCGCATGGGATCCTGGAACACACGGCCGATATATCTGGCTCTCTTATGTTCCGGCTCTCTGGAAATGTTCACGCCGTCAATCTCAATCTTTCCGGAATCAATGGGGTATACGCCTGCAATCATATTGAGCATGGTGGATTTTCCGGCCCCGTTTCCGCCGATTACCGTCACAAAATCGCCGGGACACAGGTGCAGGCTGATGCCGCAGAGGGCCTTTTTTTCATTGACTGTTCCTTTATTGAATGTCTTTCTCACATTTGTGATTGTAAGCATCACGCATCCTCCTCCCCGGTTTCAGAATATGCCTGCTTTGCCCTCCATTTTCCCATCAGTACCGGAATACTCAAAGCCAGGGCTACAAAAACTGCCGTAAACAGGTTCATATCGTTGGTCTTTAAGCCGAGCTGAAGAACAATGGCACGGATCAGGAAGTAAACAGCCGAACCGATCACCACGGAGCTTAACTTACATGCAAAATTCGTAAGCCGTCCCATGAGCACCTCACCGATTACGATGGCGGCAAGACCGATTACAATGGCGCCGCGGCCCATATTAATATCGGCATATTTCTGGTGCTGGCAGACCAGGGCGCCGGAAAGGCTCACCAGGCCGTTGCTTACCATCAGACCCAGAAGTTTCATATTTTTCGTATTAACGCCAAGAGCACGGATCATGTCCTCATTGTATCCGGTCGCTCTTAAGGCGCTTCCCAGCTCCGTTCCGAAAAACCAGTATAAAACCATCACAAGGAGCGCCGCGATGATGATACCCACAACCATGGAAGCCTGGGCCTGGGTCACATTTAAGCTGTCGCTGACACCGGAAATCAGAGTTTCCAGCTTTAACAGCGGCAGATTGCTCTTTCCGCTCATGATCCTTAAATTCACCGACCACAAAGAAATCTGGGTCAGAATTCCGGCCAGGATCGCCGGAATTTCCAAAACCGTATGCAGTACGCCTGTGACTGCTCCTGCCATCATTCCGGCAGCCAGAGCCGCAAACAGAGCCACGATGGGGTTGACCCCGTGGCTTATAATCAGCATGGCGCAGACACATCCGCCAAGGGCGAAGCTGCCGTCCACCGTAAGGTCCGCAATATTCAACAGACGGTATGTGATATACACGCCCAGAACCATGACGCCCCATAAAATTCCCTGTGCCACGGCTCCCTGCATTGCCACTAAAATACCGCTCATTTTTTATCCTCCAATACATTCAGAAAGCCAGGAAAGTCTCCCGCGGGGATGGATTTCCTGGCCGCTTTGCTTATTCTACAATTACAGCTCCCTCAAGACCGGAAATATCAATTCCAAGGACCTCGGCCGCAGTCTTATTGACTGTCAGTTCACATTTCTCTGCCGGAAGGTATCCAATGGGCATGGATGCAATATCCGCGCCGTTTACCAGAATATCAATAGCCTGTTCGCCTGCCAGATAGCCAAGCTGGTAATAGTCAATTCCGTAGGTGGCAAGCCCGCCGGCTTCTACCATTCCGGCCTCGCCGCAGATGGTGGGAATTTTATTATCATTGGCAATCATGGCAACGGTGGACATACCGGCTACAATCACGTTATCTGTGGGCAGATAGATGACATCCACCTTGCCTACCATGGACTCTACCACGCTCTGAATCTCGTTGGAACCTGGAACCGTATACTCTTCATAAGTAAGTCCGGCCGCATCACAGGCTTCCTTTGCCAGCGCGATCTGAAGTTCAGAGTTGCTTTCTGCAGAACAGTAAAGAAATCCGATGTTTTTGGCTTCTGCAATAATTCAATCTGCTCTTTTACAGGAGTAAGATCAGAAGTGCCGGATACATTCACACCAGGTTTGGCATTGTCATTTACAAGGCCGGACTCTGCCGGATCTGTAACTGCCGTTAAAAGAATCGGAATATCCGTGGTAACTCCTGCAACAGCCTGGGCTGCGGGGGTTGCAATTGCAAGAATCAGATCGTTCCCATCATTAACCAGTTTCTCCGCAATGGTTAAACAGTTTGCCTGCTCGCCGGATGCATTCTGCTGGTCCGCCTCATAATTAAGTCCTGCTGCATCAAGAGCCGCGAAGAAACCTTCGTTGGCGGCATCAAGAGCCGTATGCTGCACTAACTGCAATACACCGATTTTGTAGGTTCTGTCGTCAGTTTTGGCGTCTTTGGTCCCTTCTGTCTCACCTGCGGTTGTCGCTTCCGCCGTGGTTTCGCCTGCTGTTGTTACAGCGGCCGCCGCTTCTGTTGCCGCATTTGTCTCTGCCGGTTTGGAAGAGCATCCCCCAAGGGATACCGCCATAGCTCCTGCCAGAATGATAGATAACAATTTCCCGCTCTTTTTCATAGTACTTGTCTCCTCTGAATGAAATGATATAATGTTGGAATCAAAAGGTCTTTTGATTCCGAACCCATTGTACTACAAAAAAGTTTCCGCGTCAATCTTATATAACTTTAAATACACATGAATTTAACGTGTTAAAGTACAGGTTATCACAAAATAACAGTTTTCCACATCGGACGAAAGCTGCCGTACAAGCAAGCCTTAAGTCTGCTTTCGTTCGATTTTCCCTGCTCCCGTAAACTGTAACTGTCAGAAGTTCAGTTTATATATGGTTTCCGCGTTTTTACAGAACACATGTTCCCAATATTCTTCCGGAATCAGCCATTTGGTAAACTCAATATAATCACTGTAATTGGCTAAAGGCCAGTCGGTGCCGAACATGAATTTTTCATAGCAGTCACAGTAAGAAATCCAGGTTCTTAAAATCTCCAGGTAGCCTCTCTGTTTCTCTAAAAGATTCGGAACATTCACTTTTCCCTCCAGAAGCCCGGAAAGATCTGCCGCCACATTTTCATTTTTCTCCACCACCGCTGCCGCGTCCATAAGCCAGGGATTTCCAAAATGGCACATGACAAACTGAACCCCCGGGTGACGTACTGCCGCTTCATCCATGGTAAGCGGATGGCTGTATTTTAAATAGGCCCTGGAGCCGGCAGTCTGCCCCATATGCACTGCCACCGGCTTCTGATATTTTTCCGCCAGTTCATATACTGGTTCATAGGCGGAATCCGTAATATAGTATTTGTTGTATCCCGGATACAGTTTAATTCCCACACATTCCCTGCGTTTCAGATTTTCTTCCAGAAGTCCGCAGGCATCCTCCACGGCAAGGTCCTGCAGACAGGTCCTGTCTATGCCGATGCAGTAGCACAGAAATTCCGGATATATGTGGTCTTCGGCTTTCATGCTGCGGTTTCCCATGACGATTCCGCAGGCAATGTCCAAAGCCTTATACTGCTCTCTCAAGTGTTCCCCTGTGTTTTCATGGCCTGCCTGTCTGGCCAGGGCATCAAAATGGGGATATTCCGGACAAAAGTGAAGATGTGCGTCAATGATTTTCATAATTCTCCATGAGTATAAAAACCCTTGTTACCAAGGGTTTTTAATCGCTGTTTAAAAATATTTACGGTTTCCCCAGAGGTTGCTCCGCTTTAAATCCAGATACTCGTTATAGGCCTTTTCCAGAATCTGCTTTTCATTGGAAAACTTCAGAAGATGGTAGGCCTCATAAAATTTGTAGTAACCGGAGTCCACAAAGTATTCCTCCCGTTGTGGTTTACTGTAATAACTGTCTGCCATCATCAGATACCAGTGTACGTCTTTTTCTACCGTATCCTGAGGGGTATTGAAGGAATACTGGCTCTTTCCGATATATTTAATGATCGAAGCCGAAACGCCGGTTTCTTCCTTTACT
>CANRXD010000105.1 GCA_947643685.1 uncultured Clostridium sp.
CTGGCCAGCAGGGATTATGTGGACAAGGCCCACGCAAAGGGCTTAAAAGTCTGGGCTCTTCTTGATAATTTCAGCCAGGATGTTCAGTCGGAGGTGCTTCTGGCTTCCACAAGCACAAGAAGGAAATTAATTAACAGTCTGATGGACGATGTGGAGAAATACGATCTGGATGGTCTTAACATGGATTTTGAAAGCCTGAAACCAGAGGCCGGAGTACATTACATTGAATTTCTAAGAGAGCTGTCCATTCCCTGCCGGCAGAAGGGAATTATTCTTTCCGTTGATAATTATGTGCCTGCAGGATACAATGGGTTTTACGACAGAAAGGAACAGGGAATCGTAACTGACTATGTAATCATTATGGGATATGATGAGCATTATGCAGGCGGCGAGCCAGGCTCTGTTGCTTCACTCCCGTATGTACAGGGCGGGATTACAAGGACTCTGGAGCAGGTTCCGAAGGAAAAAATAATAACAGGGGTTCCTTTCTATACCAGAGTGTGGACGGAAACAGATGAAGGGGTGAAATCCTCGGCTATCGGAATTGCGGAAGCCAGACAATGGGTGGAGGATAATAATGTGGAGCTTTACTGGCAGCAGGAGCTGGGGCAGTTCTATGGGGAACTTTCCATAGAAGATGGAGTCAAATATCTCTGGATGGAGGAAGAAGACTCCCTGGCTCTAAAGATGAAGGCCATAAAGGAAGAGGATCTGGCAGGCGTGGCCTGCTGGAAGCTGGGGCTCGAGGATGCTGTGGTCTGGGACTCCATCACGTGGGATTAATACAAACGACAGGAACCTTTCCGGAAAAATTGCAGGAAAGGTTCTTTTTGCTTTTCTGCCGGGATATATTTTCTATAAATATGGTCCGAGGTGGAACGGATGAGAAAACTGGTGCTGGAGGAGGTCTGCGGGCTGGTCCTTTTGATTATGGTGTTTCTGGCGGCCAGATATGGCAGCGTGCAGGTGGTGTCAGCAACGACCAAAAGCCAAAAGGAACGGCCGGTGATAGTAATTGACGCTGGTCACGGAGGAAATGATCCGGGAAAGGTTGGTGTGGACGGCAGTCTGGAAAAGGATATTAATTTGCAGATTGCAACAAAGCTTAAATGGTATTTGGAACAATCGGATATGGATGTGGTGATGACCAGGGAATCGGACATGGGGCTTTACGGGGAAGGCGATTCCAGAAAAAAAATGGCAGATATGAAAAAAAGGTGCGATATTATCAGGGAGAATAATGTCGATCTTGTGGTAAGCATCCATCAGAACAGTTACCATGAGGAAGAGGTGTCTGGCGGTCAGGTATTTTACTATAAGTCCTCGGAAAAGGGGAAAAAACTTGCGGAAATTCTGCAGAAGAGATTTACTTACGTGCTGGGAGACGAAAACAGGAGACTGGCAAAGGCCAATGGAAATTATTATCTTCTGCTTCACGTGAAATGTCCCATTGTAATTGTGGAATGCGGGTTTTTAAGTAACCGGAAGGAGGCGCTTCTTCTTCAGGAAGAGGATTATCAGGATCGGATGGCATGGACAATTCATATGGGAATTTTAGAGTATTTGAACAGGGAATGATGCTCCCTCTTTTTATTTTTTATATCTGGTGGTATAATGGCACCATGGCAGCTATGCGGACATGATATAATGTCACCAGACTAAAGTTTAAAATGAGGTAGAAACAAATGAAAAAGTATATTCCATTATTGGCCAATGTAATGGCACAGGTGATTTTTGGACTGGCATTCTTTTTTATTAAAATGGGAATGGCCGTAGTGGATCAGGATACAGTGAAATTTTTGTCTTTCCGGTTTACGGTCGGGTTTTTGGTGATGACGGTAATTTTGCTTCTGGGAATTAAGAAGGTGAATTACAGGAAAGGATTTATCGGACTTATTTTTCTTTGCGGCCTGTTTAATCCCGCCATCAGCCAGATTTTGGAGACCACATCCACATCCTATGCTCCAACTTCGCAGATCGCCATGTATAACAGTATGCTGCCCATTGTGATGCTGGTGTTCTCGGCCTTAATTAACAAGGAATATCCCACAAGGCGGCAGCTGATGTTTGTTCTGGTTTGTGTGGCAGGGGTGTTTGTTGCCAATATGGTGGAGCCGGGCAGCACAGGTATGACAGCCACGGGGCTGCTCCTGATTTTTGGAACGAACCTTGCGGTGGCTATAAACCGTGTTTTGGTGCGGCGTGCATCGGCGGTATTCACATCATTCGAGATTATTTATGTGACCACAGGAATGGGAGCTCTTCTGTTCAATATGATTTCCGTTGGAAAAAGTGCGTCGGCCGGTGTGCTCCCGGCGTATTTTGAGGGGCTTTTCTGTCCGGAGTTTGCAGTGTCTGTGCTCTATATGGGAATCGCCTCTTGTGTAATTGCGTTCCTGTCCATGACGTACGCGTCTGCAAACCTGCCTTTTGCGGTTTATGCGTCTACCTGCACTTTAAGTACTGTGGTTGCGATTCTTTCCGGAGTTTTCCTGCTTCATGAGACTTTTAAGCCATTGCAGGCGGCCGGGACGGCAGTAATTCTTTTGGGAATTATAGGGATCAGCTTATCGTATGATAAAAAAGACAAATCTGGAAACAGGTTTCATCTAAAAACAAAGAATGGAGGCAAGTAACATGAAAAAGAATTTTGGAGCAAAACCGTATACATACCCGCAGCCGGTGTTTATTATCGCCGCTTATGGAGAAGACGGAGTTCCTGATGCCATGAATGCCGCCTGGGGCGGAATCAGTGAGAGTACGGAGATTTCCATGTGTTTAAGCCCGGGACACAAAACCGTGAAAAACATCCTGGCCAGGAAGGCCTTTACGGTCAGTATGGCGGATGCTGCTCATGTGGTGGAGTGTGATTACGTTGGTATTGTGTCTGGCAATGAGGTCCCGGATAAACTGGAGAAGGCCGGATTCCATACAACGAAAGCAGAATTTGTGGATGCTCCGATGATTGATGAGCTTCCCATGACCTTAGAGTGTAAGCTGGTGAGCTATGATGCAGAGTCATGCCGGATGGTTGGTGAGATTGTCAATGTCTGTGCAGACGAAAGGATTTTGGATGAGGATGGAAAGATTGATCCCATGAAACTGGAGCCCATCGTGTTTGATCCGGTGAACAGCGCTTACTGGAAGTTGGGAGAGAAGGTTGGAAACGCATTTAAGGATGGGGCAAAATTAAAATAAGCAGGGTTTACCAGAGGCTGCCTGGTTCTGTGAAGAAGAACACAGACAGTTAGTATGGAACGGGAGAATCAGAGGCCCCGTTCTGACACAAAAATATTAAAAAGGACCACATACGCTCACTTTTGGGTATGTGGTCCTTTTTGTGTTATTCCAGTGATAGTTATACTTAAATTGTGATAACGAATATAGTAAAAATCAAAAGTATTCATTTAGGAGCTGAATAAAATCATGACCGATGTCAGATAAAATTGTGGATTTACTTTTAATCCAGCCGAGTTGTGCAGAGTATTCTGTTACCGCCAGAGACAGTATTCTGGTATTTGGATAGTATGGGGTCTTCTGGTAAGCCCGCATCGGTGTCGCCGTGATATAGTAAGCATCCGTCCTGGCAATGATTTCATATATCATGTTTCTTGAAGAAATGAACAGCTGATTCCTGGAGTCCAGTTGCGGAAACTGTTTATAAATGCTGGAGATTGGATTATATTTCATGTAGCTTAGCTGAATGGGCGTGTAGGGGATAAGCTGTTCCAGAGAGACAACACCAGTCTCTGAATGGTACAGAGGATTATTTGGCCCTACGATTACGGTCAGAGGCATTGTATCTAAAAGGAAGAAATCAATTTCCTTGCTTTTCAGCTGTTTCCTGATGAAGTTTTTCTGATGGCTCCAAATTCGGAGAATTCCAATATCTGCGATTTGGCCTGCGACCATATCAACCGCTTTCAGGCCGGGATAGTCGTAAGCCTCAATGGAGACGCCGCTGTTTGCGTAACGTGCATACATAGAGGCAATGATTTCACTGATGAACCGGAAGCCGCTGTTTGCGATGGACAGCCTTGCATTGTGAGGAACATTTTGTCCAAGCTGTTTGATTTGCTGAATTTGCAGAAGAATTGATGAAATATACGGCAGAAATTCCTCTCCAAAAGGGGTGAGGGTAACTCCTTTGTTGGAACGGATGAAAATATCAGCTCCCAGTTCCTGTTCCAGTGCGCGGACAGAGGAAGAAAGCTGTGACTGTGACATAAAAAGTCGTTCTGCAGCAAGATTGATGGATCCGACATCATTGATTGCTATAATTTGCTCAAACTGCAAAATTTTCAATTTAATCACCTCGATTTTTTGATTAATAACGGCTATTGGAATTATAGCATGGACAATTCTGGAAAATCAAGTATATAATACAAATAAAAAGATAAAAAACGAATATTTTTGAAAAGGAGGATTCAAAATGAAAGGAAAAAAGAGGATACTACTAACGGCTATGTTTCTTTCCCTGACCCTGGCTGCCTGCGGTGGGACTGGAAACACAGAAACCAACACAGAAAGTTCTGCGGCCGGTGAAAACGCCGGGACAGGATCGACAGAAAATTCATCCGGTTCTTCTAAGGATACGATTAATCTGTGCCTGAATCAGGTAGTTGAGACACTGAATCCTTATACAAGCAGCAGTATTATTGATAACCAGCTGTTCTATCAGATTTATGATACCTTGTTTTTTTTCAATGACAGCGGCGAACTGGAGCCCCGCTTGGCAGAATCCTGGGAGGTAGCGGACGACGGAAGAACTTATACCATTAAGCTTCGCGAAGATGCTAAGTTCCATAATGGAGAGCCTGTGACCGCAGAGGATGCAGCCTGGTCTCTGGATTATGAGTTCAGGACGGGACCGTATACCAGCAAGCGGAATACAGTTGGAAATTTTGAGAGTGCAGAGGTCGTTGATGATTATACACTAAAAATTGTTTCCACCGACACGAGTGCTACATTTCTGAACAGTGTTGCACAAGTTGGTTTTATCCTGGAAAAGGATGCATACCTGGAGGCTGTGGAAAATGAGACCATTGGAAACGAGTGGGTACCGTTTGGATCGGGGCCATATGTTGTTTCATCTTATAATCCGGATGCGGAGATTTGTCTGGAAGCGTTTGAGGATTATTATCGGGGAAAAGCACGAATCAGCAAGGTAAATTATCAAATTCTCTCTGATAATAATACAATTACTGTGGCGTTTGAGGCTGGGGATCTGGATCTCATTGTAGTACCAACAGCGAGATGGGCGGCGATCAGTGCGGATGAGAGGTATAACAACTATCTGTCTCCGACAAATCATACGAGTTTTTTCCATATCAATATCCACAATAATGATGCCTTGTCTAATAAGCTGGTGCGTCAGGCTCTTTCCTACGCGATTGACCGGGAATCCATGTGTATTGCTGCTTACGACGGAATTGCCCAGCCAGCCTATTCCATGTTTAATGCGGATACTGTATTTGGCGGGTTTACAGTGGAGGAGCTGGAAGCCGCCGGAGCACCGACCTATGCTTATGATCCGGAGAAAGCAAAATCACTTCTGCAGGAGGCAGGGTATGGAGAGGGATTGCATATAGGTTCGATCCTTACAATCAATGGCAACTATTGGGAAAAAATGGCGACGGTATTTCAATCCAATCTGGCAGATGTAGGTGTGCAGGTTGATATAGAGCTGGCTGATTCTGCAGCCTGCCGAACAAGGAGAAAGGACCATGATTTCCAACTGGCCACGACCGGAACCAATTATACACCGGAAGCCAGCTATTCGATGCAGTATTTCCGATATTTGACAGATGAGCAGCGTGCGGCCGGAGAATATAGCGAGCTGGATGTTCAGAATGAGGAGCTGGATGCGGTTCTTCAAAAGGCAATCAACGAGCAGGACAGTGAAAAACGCCGGGCCTATTATCTGGAATTTAATTGCATTCTTCAGGATGAGATGTATTCCATTCCAACATTCCACAAGGCAATTCCATATGCTTATCAGAAGGACCTTGTCTGTGACCAGATTAATACGAATTACTATTACATATATGAATTCCACTGGAATTAACGGGGTTTATGATCTGCTGAGCGGGGAGCCGGTTTCAGGACCGGCTCCTCTGGATGTATTAAGAGGAATGGAGGGAATGTATGGTAAGATATATTTTAAAACGTCTGATGACAATGATACTGATCATTATCGGTGTGGCGCTGGTTGTATTTTCCATTATGGAATTAACACCCGGTGATCCTGCAGTTATGATGCTGGGCG
>CANRXD010000106.1 GCA_947643685.1 uncultured Clostridium sp.
ATGCAAACCGTATTGTTTATCGGATAGAAGATAATGTGATAAAGATTGTTCAATGTGGTTCTCATTATAGAGATAAGTAAGGGTGGCAATATTTTGGCAACAGAAAATCAGCAAGCCATAATAAATGATGTAATTGAAGTAAAACAGGCGTGTATTTGCATAAAACTTTAACAAAAATAGTTAAGAGCAGCGATGAACACGCCGGGTTCGTCCAACGCTCCATGCCGGGGCCGTGTCCCGGCAGGCGGGCTTGAATGTCCACAAGGAGATTGATACGGGTATCTTTCTCCAGACGGATTTTTTCTTGCGCCTGGGGTGTTTCGCTTTGCCTGCACGGTCACGGAGAGCCTCCAGGCTGTAATCGGCTCCCAGTGTTTTAGAGCGGGTGAAACGCTCCTGGCCCTGGGCACGAAATTTAAGAGTTTGCTGCTCTGAACAACTTCGTAGCCTTCCTGCCACATGGCTTCTAAAAATTCATCAAAGGTACTGGCTGTTGGCAATACCCGGTCAATGGTCTGCCGCAGCAGTGACTTCCAACTCTGGCCGTTCTTTTCCGCCGCCCGCTCGCTCGCCATAGTGTTTCCCTTTTTCCTCTGGATTCTCAATGATTGAAAGGCCAAATTCCTGACATATCCGGTCATTGGCTTTCCGCAGGGGAATAAAGCTGTTTTTGATGTTATTGAACTTGTGGGAACAGTCCAGGGCGGTGCTGTTGAATTCGATGTGATTATGGATATGTTTCTTGTCAATGTGGGTGGCTACAATAAATTGGTGTTCGCCGCCGATAAATTCTAAAGCTAACTTGTAGCCCGGCTTGTTGGCATCCTCCGGCGTAATGGTTCCAGGCTTAAAAGATTGGATAATCAGGTAGGAAATCACATCTTTATCTGGGGAACGCCTGCGCCTGGTGGTGGCGGTGTAGATCTGTTTGGAAACGGTAAATTCCTGTCAGGCCGTTTCCGGGGGACACAGGAAGCCAGCGACCAGCAGGCCGCCGTCCGTTTTCTCCGGGTTTTGCCGTAATCAATACGCTCCGCCAGCACAGCGGCAATACTGCGTCCTTCGCTGGCATGGCGGGGTTTTACTTTTGAGATTGCCATGTGTGGCGGCTCCTTTCTGTAAAATAGCAGTAGCCACAGAACGCTTACATTATGTTGATAAAGGATATGCGGCGAAGTCCCTTTGAGGGCATCGGTAAATCGGAGCCTCTGAAAGATAATTTGAGCGGTTTTTGGAGCCGCCGTATCAATGACGAACATAGGATTGTCTATGCGGTTGAGCGAGAGAATGTAGTAGTTGTCTCATGCAGGGGACATTATGATTAGAGGGTGACGAACGATGTACAATGTGCTAATATGTGAGTGCATTTTGAGTACAAAAAATTTTGAAAAGTGGAATAATGGCGAATAAAAACAATAATAGTCAAAATACACATATGTGGAACACGGGAAATAAGGCCGATTAAATTCTTGTGAGAAGAGTTCGAATAATGGGCATTTGGACTGGAAAGCCTGTAAAATAAGAGGGCACTGAAAAACTCCCACTTTTTTGGGAGTGGGACTATCCCAAAACCTGTATAATGCAGGTAAGGGCGGAAAGCCGCAAATCGGCATCCGCCCTTAAGTAACTATTCACATATCTTATATCGGTTTTTTGAGTTTACACAAAACTTGAAACGGTCTCTCTATGCAGAATAAATACTGGAAAATTTTCCTTTATGCATAATCATTTTTTATTCCTCCAATTTATATTCCATTCTGAGGATACGGGCGGTCATCCCGCAATTCTCATAAAATGCAATCGCATCCTTGTTAAATCCCCATACGCCAAGCTCAATCATTTTGCATTTCTGCTCCCGGGCCTTTTCCAGGCAGCGCTCAAACAGCCTTCTTCCAATTCCGTTTCTTTGATGAGATTTTAAGACACAAATATCATCAATGTAAAAACAGTCAAAGTCGACGTATGTAGAGTGATTTCTGTAAGAAACAATCCAGGCAAAAGCGTATCCGACAACCTCTCCATTATCAGTTTCGGCAATGTAGATCGTGTGTTTCGGATTATTTAACCTTTCGGCAAATGCTTCCTTTGTAAAGTAGCGGGCTTCGGTTTTGAATAAGTCAGGTCTGCCTTTATGGTGTAAGTCTGCAATTTCTTTCTGAAGTGGGCGGATATGTTCACAATCGTCTATGACTGCGGTTCGTATATTTATGTTCATTTTCTTATTCCTCGTATATTTTTTGACATTATATTCATTTTGATTTTAGTTGTCAAGGAATATGAGAAAAAATGCAAGGTTGTCTGCGCTGCCTAAAAGACAGCTGGATTCCCCATGGTCACATCCCATTTCCGCCTCTATACAGCTCATGGAAAACCCGGGCCAGGGCGCGGGTGGCTTTGGAGCGGTATTCGCCGCCCGGATAGGCCAGGTTCAGCTCCAGAAAAACCCCATCTTTTCCCACGCTTAAATATTCCACATGGTCATCATGAACCAGACAGGAGTGATAAGTAAAGGCCAGCGCTACCCCCTCTCTGGCCATGGCGGCGGCGAAGGGAGCCGTAATGTTGGTATTCCTGGCAAAGGGTTCGATTCCCAGCCGGGAAAACTCTCTCCTGGCAATGGCACCGAGGATGGTTTCTGGCGCTCCTAAAATGAACTCATAGGCGGCCGCATCTTCAAGGGAAACCCAGGAGCGCCCGCCCGGTTCCCGGCGGACATGGTTCATAACAGGATGGCCTTTTTCTGCCACAATAAGAATCTCATCCCGGGTAAGGAAGTCGGTCGGGTTTTTAAACTTGAGGCTCGGGAGCGCAATGAGGGCCATGTCCAAAAGGCCCTCTGAAATCATTTCTTCCAGATAAATACTGTCTTTTTCTGTGATTTCCACATGAACATCCGGATACCTTTCATGAAATTTTTTTAAAACCCTGGGAAGAATATAGGTACCGCGAAATGTACTGATCCCCAGCTCGATCTGTCCGCCCTTTAATTCTTCAATATCCCACACCTCGCTCTGGGCTCTGCGGTAGTGTAAGAGTATCTGTCTGGCATGGGCGATGAACACGGCACCGGAGGCGGTGGGGCGGACGCCGCGGGAGGTCCGCATGAACAGGGGAGTTCCCAGTTCCGCTTCATAAAGATGAAGAAACTGACTTAAGCTGGACTGGGCCATATAAAGTTTTTCCGCGGCATGGGAAATACTGCCTTCATCGGCGATGGTGACGATATAATTCAGCTCTTTTAAATCCATGGCTCCCCTCCGGAATCTGCTATCGGTTTTTCCGATATATACTATTAAAAATTTTGTGTTTCTCTGATTACAGAAATAGTATATGATAAATTTTGTCAAAAGGCAATTTAAAAATGAACGACAAAGTGTGTGAATTGCACAAACAGAGTAACCGTTTAGACAGACTTGCATGAAGCCTGTCCCAGCAAAGCGAGGGCATTCACCGCTCTGCCTGTACGAAAACGCGGCGATTATGAAACAAATGTAGCGAAAGGGGCCAAAACAATGAGCAAAGTATCACTGAAGGGAGTCATTGATATGCATGTGCATACCAATCCGGATCTGCGTCTCCGTGCATATGATGACTTTGAACTTATGGAGGCTGGTATCCGCGTGGGAGCCAGAGCCATCGTCATTAAGACTCACCAGGGAACCACCATGGACCGGGCCTACCTCTGTAACCGCCACAACAAGATTGTTCACGGTAATACCAACGATTTTACCATGTATGGCAGCATTACCCTCAACAAAGTGGTAGGCGGCATCAATCCCAAGGCCGTGGATACGGCGCTGAAGCTGGGAGCCAGGGTTGTATGGCTTCCGACTCAGTCCGCAAGAAACCATATGGTAAAGAATAAGCTGGATCCTGCCGGATGTGTGGACGTGGTTCGTGACGGAAAGATTGTTCCGGAATTAAAGGATGTGTTCGGCCTCATGAAAGACCACAATGCGGTTCTTGGAACCGCCCATGTATCTCCCAAAGAGGCCTTTGTGGTTGTGGAAGCTGCCAGAGATGCAGGCATAAAGAACATTGTAATCACTCATCCGGAGTGGTGGATCGTAGACATGTCTGTGGAGGATCAGGCCCGCATGGTTAAGGATTACAACGTAATTTTAGAGCGCTGCTACGCACAGAACATGGGCGGCGGAAAATATAAGAGCAACCTCCCGTCTAATCTGGAAATCATAAAGGAAGTCGGTTACAAAAATGTTATGGTGGATACCGATGGCGGACAGACTGAGAATTCTCACTGGGAAATTGCCATGGCCGAGTACATGCAGTACCTGGTGGACAATGGTATCCCGGAGGAACACGTTCATTATATGACCCATACAATCCCGGCCGGTCTGCTGGGCATTGAGTAAGGACCAGGAGGAGAAAGAAATGATGAGTGCAGTAATTATTGCGTCCATCGCGCTGGCCGTTGTGCTGTCTGTCATGGGAGCTGCCTGCTTTACCGTACTGGCGTTCCTGGCGCCAATCACACTGGCGATCTGTGAGGAATCCAAAATGGATAAGCTGACAGGCGCTGTCGCCATCAACTGCGGCGCCCTTGCAGGCGGCAATTTCCCCACGGCAGCTCTGGGCGTTGTGTTTCGGGGCCTTGTGGACACAGCCTATGAGGCGGATCCGGCTCTGGCCGTTATCCACAGGACTGAATCCGGCCGTGCTTTTTGCCTGCACCGTACTGGGCGCACAGTCCAGCGCCATCAGCCCCTTCTTTTCCGGCGGCAGCTTAATTCTCGGCTCCTGCGGAAAAGAAGAAGAGAGGAACACGCTGTTTAACCGCCTTCTGTTTGCTGCAGTCCCCAGCAGCGTGATCTGCTGCGCGGTTTATAATGTAATCGTGGCGATGATTTTATAATGTCGGCGGCGATTGCGGGAGTGAAAAGGGTCACACAGGCTGTCTGAATTATTACAAAAAAGGAGTTAGGAGGATTTTAAAATGGAAAAGATTAAAATGGCTACACCTCTTGTGGAGATGGATGGAGACGAGATGACCAGGATTCTCTGGCAGTATATAAAGGATGAGCTTTTGATTCCCTTTATTGATCTGAATACGTAATACTATGATCTGGGTCTGGAATACCGGGATAAGACCAACGACCAGGTTACCATTGATTCCGCGGAGGCCACCAAGAAGTACGGCGTTGCCGTAAAGTGCGCTACCATCACAGCCAATGCGGCCCGTGTGAAGGAGTACAATTTAAAGGAAATGTGGAAGAGTCCCAACGGCACCATCCGGGCGATTCTGGACGGAACTGTATTCCGCTGCCCCATCGTGGTAAAGGGCATAGAACCCTGTGTAAAGAACTGGAAAAAGCCCATCACCCTGGCAAGACATGCATACGGCGATGTATACAAAAATGCAGAAATGCAGATTCCGGGGCCGGGCGAGGTAAAGCTTGTGTACACTCCGGCGGACGGTTCCGGGGAACAGACGGTTTCTGTTTATAAATTTGAAGGAAGCGGTGTGGTTCAGGGGCAGTATAACCTGGATGAGTCCATAGAAAACTTTGCAAAAAGCTGCTTTGGGTATGCTCTCGAGACAAAACAGGACATCTGGTTTGCCACCAAGGACACGGTTTCCAAAAAGTATGACCATCGATTCAAGGATATTTTTGCAGATCTTTATCAGAAAGAATATAAGGAGAAATTTGAAGCAGCGGGGATCGAGTATTTTTACACCCTTATTGACGATGCCGTGGCCCGCGTCATGAAAGCCGAGGGCGGGTTCATCTGGGCCTGCAAAAACTATGACGGCGATGTGATGAGCGACATGGTTTCCTCCGCATTCGGTTCCCTGGCTATGATGACCTCGGTTTTGGTGTCTCCCCATGGATACTATGAGTATGAGGCCGCCCACGGCACGGTGCAGCGCCATTATTACAAGCATTTAAAGGGAGAGGAGACTTCTACCAACTCCGTGGCAACCATCTTTGCCTGGAGCGGCGCATTGAGAAAACGCGGCGAGCTGGATGGAAACAAGGAGCTGATGGCTTTTGCTGATAAGCTTGAAAAGGCCACCATCGACACCATAGAAAGCGGAAAGATGACCAGGGATCTGGCGCTTATGACAACTCTGCCCAATCCCACAGTTCTCAACAGCAAGAATTTCATTGTGGCAGTCCGCGGGAAGCTTGAGGAACTGCTCTCATAGGTGATAAAAAAAGATCTCTGCTTTCGGCCTTTGGCTGGACGCAGAGACACTTTTTGCTTAGTGAAAAAACCTGTCATG
>CANRXD010000107.1 GCA_947643685.1 uncultured Clostridium sp.
GGTAATCATGGATGCAATTTCCCCGTTTTTCAGGCGCTCCACCTTCACCTCCAGCTTATCATTTCCAAGGGCCTTTTTGAAGGTCTCGGAAAGGCTTTCGGCGTCCTTCTTTTCCTGTTCCTTTAAAGTCTCGTCAGTTTCGGCCTCGTCCTTAAAGGTATCGTTGACATCGGCATCAATACGTAAGAATTTTACGCCTTCATTTTTCTGCTCCAGATGGCTGATGAACGGGGAGTCAATGGCGTTCGGAAGAATCACCGCGTCCAGTCCGGCCTCCTTAAACATATTGATGTACTGGCTCTGCTCCTTCTCGTCAGTCACATAGAATACCTGGTTCTCATGATTTTTCTCCTTGTTGGCTTCCAGGCAGTCCTTTAAGGTGAGGTATTTGCCCTCCAGATTCTTAAAGATGATATAATCGTTCATCTTCTCCGCAAATTTTTCATCTTTCAGGCAGCCAAATTTAATGAACGGGTTAATATCGTCCCAGTATTTCTCATAATTTTCCCGGTCGGTCTTGCACATTCCTGTCAGTTTATCGGCTACCTTCTTTGTAATATAGTCAGAGATTTTCTTTACAAAGCCGTCATTCTGAAGAGCGCTTCTGGAAACGTTTAAGGGCAGATCCGGGCAGTCAATCACACCCTTTAACAGCATCAGAAATTCCGGAATTACTTCTTTAATATTATCTGCAATGAAAACCTGGTTGTTATAGAGCTTGATCTTTCCTTCGATGCTCTCATATTCCATATTAATCTTGGGGAAATATAAAATTCCCTTCAGGTTGAAAGGATAATCCATGTTCAGGTGAATCCAGAACAGCGGCTCCTTGTAGTCCAGGAATACCTTTCTGTAAAATTCCTTATATTCCTCCTCGGTGCACTCGTTAGGATGCTTGTTCCAGAGAGGATGGGTATCGTTTACCGCCACCGGCCGGCTTACAATTTTATATTTCTCCTTTGCCGGGGAAACCTCAACCACTTCTTTGGTTCCGTCTTCCTTTTCCTTCTCCTCCGTCTTTGCCTCTTCCACGATGGTTTCCACAATCGTATCCTTTTCCGTCAGCTCTTCCTTCTCGATTGTTTCATACCTTGGCTCGGCAGTTTCATCACTTACATAAATCTCCACCGGCATAAAAGCACAGTACTTTTCAAGAACCTCCTTGGCACGGTACTCATTGGAAAACTCTGTACTGTCATCATTTAAATAAAGGGTGATGGTGGTTCCCACAGAAGTCCGGTCCCCGTCTGTCATCTCAAATTCCGTGCCGCCTTCAGACTCCCAGTGTACGGCCTTTACATCGTTTTTATAGGATAAGGTGTCGATAGTCACCTTATCGGCAACCATAAACGCGGAATAGAAGCCCAGGCCGAAATGACCGATAATCTGGTCCTCGTTTGCCTTGTCCTTATACTTATTTAAGAAATCCTGCGCTCCGGAAAACGCAATCTGATTGATGTATTCTTCTACCTCTTCTTCCGTCATTCCCAGGCCGTTATCGGTGACTTTTATGGTCTTATCCTTGGGATTAACCACAACCTCCACCTTATACTCCACATCTTCCGGCTCCTCATATTCCCCCATTAAGGACAGCTTTTTTAATTTAGTAATGGCGTCACAGCCGTTGCTCACAAGCTCACGATAGAAAATATCATGATCTGAATATAGCCATTTTTTAATAATCGGAAAAATATTTTCGCTGTTGATGGATAAACTTCCAGTCTTTGCCATAAAAATCCACTCCTTTGATATTCTTACGTTTGTATCCTTCACCGCCAGTGTACTGAAACATTAAAATCAGGGCGGTCGTCACCTTTCCAGGACAAACAATATTGTAATACCACAGGATGGAAAAGTCAACAAAAATTTAGCACTCATTCGAAATGAGTGCTAGTAAAAAGCAATTCCATTCTTTTTTAAAAACTGCTTTACGCTTTCATCCCACTCCCGTTCCAGGGTTTTATCCATGGTAAACAGATTCATGGAGGTGCCTGTCACACAGGTTATTTCATCCTTTTCATAACGGACATTGAGATACAGGCCTCCCACCTGCTCCGGCGCTATATCCGGAACACACCGCTTCACAAACCGTTCTTTGGACTCCGGCGGCAGCAAAAACACAATGTGAAAGCTCTCCGGAAGCCGCTTTCCCTTAATCAGGGAAAAGCAAAAAGGCTTTATGGTCTTCCATGCCGAAAATTCCCCAATCCCGTTTTCCTCCAGCTCCTCATCCGAATAGTATCCCTGCCGTACCCGGCCGTGTTTGGTTAAACTGTTTAAGGTGACCATAAAAGCCTCCGTCACCAAAAACGAATCAAACAGCTCCCCAAGAAAAAGCCCTTCTGTAAAAATTTTCTGTTCCTCAATCTTAAGCGCTACCATGCCCGTTCCTTCCCTGTTACGTTCACAGGCACCCTGCGAACGTAACATTTCTGTAAGAGTTCAGATCCCCTCCGAACTGTTACCAGCCCCTTCTTTTCTCTTTTTGTATTTTACAACACCTCTGGCAATTCCGCAATGGAGATGATATAATGTAATAAAGTTTCAAAACAAAAGTCTACGGAGGAAATGCCCAATGAAAGATACCAAAAAAGCCATTCAAACCCTGGAGGAGCTGCTCACGGCCGGAGTCTCCCCCTATCATGCAGTAAAGCATTCCATTGACCGCCTGGAAAAAGCCGGCTTTACAGAGCTGAAGCCCGGGAAAGCCTGGGAAGTAAAAGCCGGCAATTCCTACTATGTGAATCTCTACGGTTCCAGCCTCATCGCTTTCTCCATCGGTGCTTCCGTGGAAGAAGGCGGGAATGCACCCAAAATCCGCATGGCCGCTTCCCATACCGACTGGCCCTGCCTGCGTGTAAAACCCACACCGGAAATGAATCAGGGCGGCTACGGCCTGTTAAATGTGGAATGCTACGGCGGCCTTCTCTTACAGACCTGGCTGGACCGTCCCCTTTCCATGGCCGGACGTGTCTGCATCCGCGGAAAAGACGCCTTCCATCCCGAAGAAAAGCTGGTTGACTTTAAGCGTCCCCTTCTTATGGTTCCCAATCTGGCAAACCATATCAAACGCGAAAATGAGAAAAACGCAGAGCCCAACAAGCAGACGGACATGCTTCCCATCTTAACCCGCCTGACAGAAAAGCTGGAACATGAAGATTTCTTCCTGGAACTTCTTTCCAAAGAAGTCGGCGTAGAAAAGTCTGATATTCTGGATTACGAATTTTATATCTACAACTGTGAAAAAGGAACCTTCTGGGGCCTTGAGGAAGAATTTTATTCCTCTCCGAGGCTTGACAATTTAACCTCTGTGGAAGCCTGCGTAAGCGGTATTCTCTCCGCCTCCCGTCAGGGAAGAAAGGACGATACCATCTCTTTAATCGCCCTCTACGACAACGAAGAGGTGGGAAGCCGCACAAAACAGGGCGCCGCTTCCGCCGCCATCGACAGGATCATGGAAAAGCTTTACCTGGCCTTAGGCTTCTCCCGTGACCAGTACTTAAGCGCCATATTCAAGAGCTTCCTTTTGTCCATGGACGTGGCCCATGCCTATCATCCCGCAAAGCCCAATAACTATGATCCGAAAAACCGCTCCCTGCCCGGCGACGGCGTGGTGATTAAAATGTCCTCCACACAGACCTATGCCACCGATTCCACCGCGGTCAGCGTTCTGGAAGAGCTTTGCAGAGAACACAAAATCCCATATAAGAAATTCTCCAACCGCTCTGACATCCGCGGAGGATCCACCCTGGGAAGTATCTCCTCCT
This sequence comes from uncultured Clostridium sp., assembly GCA_947643685.1. Classification (GTDB taxonomy): domain Bacteria; phylum Bacillota; class Clostridia; order Lachnospirales; family Lachnospiraceae; genus CANRXD01. Next base: position 3,768 of record CANRXD010000107.1, read on the forward strand.
GTGCCCTTGCCGTAAAGGCCGCCGATATAGGCGTGGGACTTCTGGCCATGCACTCTGCCATGGAAACCATGGGTGCCGCGGACCAGTGGGCCTTAAACAGTCTGGTAAAAGCATTCTTTGAGGATTAGGTAATCGGGAAAGTATTAAAGCTACATGATTCACGTAAAATCCCCTGTCCGCCTTCGAAAGGCGGCTCAGGGGATTTTACGGTTACAGGTTTTATTCTATGATTCCTGCTCCTCGCATATCTTCTCAAAAATATCAAAAAAGTCCGCATTCACCCGGGGACTTCCCGTGATGGAAAGGCTTCTCCACAATTCTTCGTCAACGGTCAGTACGTGTTCCTCCTTAAAGGCCTGATAGGTACTGTAAAAGGCCTCATTTTTTCTCTGCCGTATCATCTGTTCCTTGTGGATCCGTGTGGCCGGTTCATCATAATCGCTGACACACTTTAAAATATAATACTTTCCGGAGTCCTCCAGAACCCCGCTGATTTCCCCCTCGGTCAGTGAGAAAGCAGCCTCTTCATATTCCCTTCCTTTTAACCCATAGAAAATCTGCTTTTTAATTTCCGGATCCTCCGAATATTCCTTGGCAATGGAAGAAAAATCCGCTCCCTCTTCAGAAAGCTTTGAAAGAACCTCCCCGGCCGTTTCCCTGCCAGACAGCTCAATCTGAGAAACCGTAATAACCTTGGCTTCACTGTCACTGACTTCCAGATTCATCCCTTCCGTAAGCTGCTCCACCAGTTTTTCCGACACCCAGTAATCTGTATACAGGCTCTCCATGTCCCGCTCTGTCAGGCCGAATTCGTCAGCGCCCGTCTCCCCCAGAGCTTTCATATATTCCTTTGCTGCCTCTTTTACCTTCTCCTTTTCCCTGCTGTTTAAAACAATTTTCTCCTCCTGGGCCATAATGCTCATGAGCTTCAGTTCCCGGAGGAAATCGTGGATCTGTGAAAGCAGAACCGTCTCGAAGGTAGTTCCCCGGTTGTCCACGGCAGCATTCCACACCTTCTCCGTATATACCTCTTCATACCGGAGCCGTTCCGTAGTCACCATAACCATGGTTTCCGCCCTTTGATACTCTTTCTCCCCGTTTTTTCCGGATGACAGAGTTTCTCTGGTGCCGCAGCCGTAAAGAAGCGCCGTAAGCATCAGAAAAAGCAGCACCGTCCTCCATCTCTTATGTCCTGTCTTCATCGTTCCTCCTGCCGAAGCCCTCACTGCGCCAATCGCTTCATTTCCTTATAAAGTCTGCTGACAGGGAGTCCCATCACGTTGGCATAGGAGCCCTTAAGCCCCTTAATGTACCGGGCAAAAATTCCCTGAACCGCATAGGCCCCGGCCTTGTCCATGGGTTCCTCCAGACAGGCATACTCCATTATTTCCTCTTCGATCATAGGGTACACCTCCACATCCGTCTCGTCGTAAAATTTCACAATCTGATTTCCGGAAGGCGGTTCTCCTTTCAGAACCAGGCAGACGCCTGTATATACCTGGTGGCTCCTCCCGGCAATCATCGTAATCATACGGGCCGCATCTTCATGGTCCGACGGCTTTCCCAGAATTTCTCCGTCCACAGCCACCACCGTATCAGAACCGATCACCAGAGTGCCTGCTTCCACTTGTTCCAAAACATCCAGAGCCTTCTGTGCGGCCAGTTCCATCACTACCTGCTCCGGAACCCGCAAGGTCACTGTCTCCACCACATGGCTCACCATAATTTCCGGTTTTATGCCAATCTGGTTTAATAATTCTTTCCGCCTGGGCGAGGCCGAGGCCAGAACAATCCGCTTCCATTCCATTTTTGCCGCCTCTCTTTTTAACGGGTGCTTCTTTCAACAGGAAAAGGGGCTGCCGTTGCGCCAAAAGGTTTCCGGCTGCCCCTTTTTACTTTCGTAAATTAAAATGCAAGTTTTTCTTCCAGATATGCCTTAAGCTCCGTGACCGGAATACGTACCTGCTCCATGGTATCTCTGTCGCGGACGGTAACGGCTCCGTCTGTCTCAGAGTCAAAGTCATAAGTTACGCAGAACGGAGTGCCGATCTCATCCTGTCTTCTGTATCTCTTGCCGATATTTCCTCTGTCGTCAAATTCACAGTTCCAGTATTTGGAAAGCTCGGCAAATACCTTTTCCGCGCCTTCATTTAACTTCTTGGAAAGCGGCAAAACGCCCACCTTCACAGGAGCCAGGGCCGGATGGAAGTGGAGAACGGTTCTCACATCCCCCTCGCCGATTTCTTCCTCATCATAAGCGGAGCAGAGGAAGGCCAGAGTCACACGGTCCGCTCCCAGTGACGGCTCGATCACATAGGGGATATATTTCTCATTCACCTCATCGTCAAAGTATGTCATATCCTGGCCGGATGCGTTATGATGCTGCGTCAGGTCATAGTCTGTTCTGTCAGCAATTCCCCAGAGCTCGCCCCATCCGAAGGGGAATAAGAATTC
>CANRXD010000108.1 GCA_947643685.1 uncultured Clostridium sp.
CAATCGTGTCTTTGACAGTATCCGTTCCATCAGCAGAGGGATTTGTGAGGGGTATGGTCTCACCTGTGACGTGACCACAACTCTTGGTTATCCGGCCACTATAAACGTGGACGAATACACCGATGCCATCATGGAAACTGCTGTACAGATGGACTATGCGGCCGTGGAAAAACCCACGACCCTGGGCGGTGAGGATTTTGCATATTATCTTTTAGAAAAACCCGGTGCCTATTTCCATGTGGGAATGGCTGATCCGGAGCGCCCCATCACCTCCTCTCCCCACCACAACTGTAACTTTCAGTTAGATGAACGTGGACTCCGCACAGGACTGGAAATGGAGCTGGCCCTGTATCTAAAACTCACGAAACAAATGTAATACCTGAAAATATTTATAAAAAGGATGGTGAATCTCATGCCTGTGTTTTCTGCCAAACGCCTGAGGACATATTTCCTTGTGGGCACTGTTACTGGTATTTTATATGTATCTTTAAACCGTGACTCCAATTCCACATACCAGATTATTGACGGCCTGTTTGCGGCGGGAGTACTTCCTATGGTTGCCGGCCTGTTCCTGCTTTCCAAATCCCTGGACGCCTTTGACCTGAGGGCCTATGCAAAGGACAAGCTTAATAAGCGCGGCGATCCGGCCTCCGATACCGGCAGTTCTGATTCTTCCGGATCTGAAGAAAAATCGGAATCTGAAAATGCTCCCCTGCCCAAAAAAGAACCTGCTCCTTCTTTTCGGGAGCCGCTTCTTGTGGGCGCTGTTTTCTGCCTTGCCTCTATATTTTCATCCCTTGTACTTTTATAACCACTATGAAAGGAGTGTGTCTTAAAAATTGCTGCTGATTAAAAATGGAAACTTAATTACTATGGCCGGACTCTACGAACAGACCGGCGACATCCTGATTGACGATGGAAAAATCGTGAAGGTTGGACAAGTGGGGCCGGTTCCCGAAAGCTGCGAGATCATTGACGCTGCCGGACGGACGGTAACTCCGGGACTTGTGGAAGCCCACTGTCACATGGGACTCTGGGGAACCGCATGCCAGGAAGAAATGGATGGTAACGAAAGTACCAGTCCTGCGCTTCCGGGGCTCAGAGGCCTGGACGCGGTTAATCCCGAAGATGCCACTTTTGATGCGGCCCTGCGCCATGGCATTACTACTGTTGTCACCGGACCGGGAAGCGGAAATATCATCGGCGGGACTTTTATGGCAATTAAAACCGCCGGGGAAGATGTGGATTCCCGGATTGTCCGTCAGGAGCTGGCCATGAAAATGGCGCTGGGCGAGAATCCCAAGACTAATTTCGGGAAACGCGGTATGGCGCCAAAAACCCGAATGATGAATGCCGCCATCATGCGGGAACAGCTTTTTAAAGCAAAAGAATATTATGAGAATTATAAGGTAAATGGTCAGAAGCCGGATTTCCCCTTTGATTTCCATATGCATTCCCTCATGCGTGTTTTTGAAGGAATGCGCGTAAAAATCCACGCTCATCAGGCAGATGATATCCAGACAGCCATCCGCATTGCCAATGAATTCGGCCTTCGTTACTCTATTGAGCACTGCACCGAGGGCTATATGATACCGGAAGTTCTTAAGAAAAATAACACCCAATGTCTCCTTGGCCCCACTGTGGGTGGAAAAGGCAAGGTGGAAACCCAGAACCGCTCCTTTGATGCCGGACGGATCCTAGAAGAGGCAGGAATCACCTTCGCTCTCATTACCGACGCCCCCTTCGTTCCCATCGAAAACCAGCTTCTCCAGGTGGCTCTCTATGTAAAGAACGGCATGTCCAGAGAAATGGCTATCCGAAGTGTTACCCTGAACGCTGCCAGAATTACAGATATTGATGCCAGAGTCGGCAGTATTGAGCCTGGCAAAGATGCCGACGTAGTAATCTGGGATGTGGAACCGTTAGCCACAATGAGCCAGGCAGGAACCGTTATTATTGACGGCAGGATCGCATATCAGAGAAAGGCAGGTGAGAGCAATGTTGATTATCAAAAACTGTAAATTAATCAATATGGCCGGAATCTACGAAGAGAAACGTGATCTGGTTATAAAGGACGGAAAGATTTTTGATATCTGTGCAAATGCCCTGGATACATATGGCTGTGAACACGAGGTAATTGACGCCTGTGGCAATTATGTAACCCCGGGACTCGTGGAGCCCCACTGCCGTCTCGGTGTGCAGGAAGAAGTGTTCCGAAATGAAGGGAATGATGCAGATGAAGCCACTGACCCCATTCTTCCCCAGCTTCGCGCCCTGGATGCCATAAATCCCCAGGATGAGGGCTTTCAGATGGCTCTGGCCGGAGGCGTTACCACGGTTGTGACCTGCCCCGGCGATGCCAACTTAATCGGCGGAACCTGTGCTGTCCTGAAAACTGCCGGAAACACTGTGGACGAGATGGTTCGCGTGCCGGAACTGGCTTTCCATATGTGCCTGACCGATGGTGTAAAAAACACTTATGAGGGAAAGAAAACACCAAAAACTAGGCTCGGAAGCGCCGCTTTGATTCGTGAAGCCCTGATGCGGGCCCAGAGATACCATATACAGTGGACTGCCTCTAAAAAAGATCCCCTGGTGAAGCCACCGAAATTTGATATGAAGCTTCATTCCCTGATGCGCGCTTTCGATGGCATGCCTGTTAAATTCACTGCCAAACGCAGCCATGATATGCTGACTGCTATCCGCATTGCAGAAGAATTCGGTCTTGCCTATACACTGGAAAACTGTGTGGAAGCCTGGCTGATTCCTCAGGAACTGAAGAAACACCATGTTAAATGTGTCATTGGGCCCACCTACGGAGAAAAGAGCAGCGAATATCGCCACCGCGACCCCATTGCAGGCGCGGTACTGGAACAAAACGGCATTGAATTTGCAGTCTCCACAGGTCATCCCGCCATGAATATTGAACTCGCCGCCATTCACCTGACCCTGATGTATAAAAAGGGCCTGACTCCCAGGACTGCTCTGGAGGCAGCTACCATCAACGCTGCCAGATATTGTGGACTGGAAGACCGTGTCGGAAGCCTGGAGCCGGGAAAGGATGCAGATATTGTCATCTGGGACGGATATCCCTTTGATTATTATACCTCCGCCTCCACTGTTCTCATCGACGGCGCTGTCGTGTATACGAAGAATCATTAACAGCAAACGGACATAGCAAAAAATCCCGTTGCCGCCAGGTTTTTCCGCCTGACAGACAACGGGATTTTTGTCGTTTTCCCCGATTTTTGATTACAGATCTTTAGCCGCCGGAAATCCATAGGCTGAATCTGCGCTCATGACAGCCCTGAGAATTGCCTCAGACATCACCTGTGCCGCCAGGGTTCCAGCCATATCCTGATCTGCCATGACCTCACCTGTGGAAAGTGCATAAATGCTGTCCCCGTCAGCAGTTGTATGAAGCGGACGAATGGAGCGGGCATAACCGTTGTGAGCCATACCGGCAATTTTGCAAAGCTGAGTTTTAGTAAATTTTCCATTGGTGATGACAGCGCCGATGGTGGTATTGTCAACAAATTTATTTTTTATCACTTCATAGCTTTTATAGACCTCTTCTTCTGTACTAAGGAATGTTTTTTTATCATTCCCCAGAAGTCCGGCAACCTTTTTCCCATTTTTCCAGTCGTAAATATCTCCCAGTGAATTAACGGCCACAATGGCCCCCATTTTAAGCTCACCAATCTGAACTGCATAGCTTCCAATTCCTGATTTCATACAGAAGTCTTTTCCATGAAGCTTACCAACCGTAGCTCCGGTTCCGGCTCCCACATTTCCATCAGTGTAATTCCCCCGTTCTGCCTGCTCACAGGCCGCATAGCCCATAGCTTTATCAGGCCGGACCCTCCAGTCCCCTGCGCCCAGATCAAACAGACAGGACTGACAGATCAGCGGAACCTTCGTGATCCCCACATCGAAGCCAATATTTCTCTCTTCCAGATATTCCATCACACCTCCGGCCGCGTCCAGTCCAAATGCACTTCCGCCGCTTAACAGCACTCCGTGAATTACTTCGGCGGCCGCCATGGGCTTTAATAATTCTGATTCTCTGGACGCAGGTCCGCCTCCCCGCACATCCAGTCCGGCCGGCATTCCTCTTTCGCAGAGAATCACCGTGCATCCGGTTCCGGCTTCCTTGTTTTCTGCATTTCCTATTTTAATATTTTCTATTTCCTGGATTTTAATCTCCTTCATGATTTTTCTCCTCTGTTTTCTTTCCATTTTTTGACTGCCCCACCTTTTATCCTGCGAGCGCAGTGTGAGCTCGAATCTGCTTCGCTGCTTCTCGCTCACGGGCTTTCGCGTATAGGATACTTATAGGATACTACTCCTTTGGCATGGGGGCTCTGCCAGATGGACTCAATGTGAACCCGCAGTGCGAGCTCGAACCTGCTTCGCTGCTTCTCGCTCACGGGCTTTCGCCCTATGGAAAAAATCTGCCGGAAGGCTGCTTACGTGCAAGCACGACGCAGCTTTCCGGCGGATTTTTTCCGCACTGCTCATTGCTTTCGTGGACATTATACCATTAATTTTCTTTCGTGCATATGTTCAGCAGTATTTTTTATTTTTTCTTTGTATAAACAGGAAATTTTCCTTGTATAATCAGGAAAAAATGTATATACTGGAGAAGGTGATGAAAATGAAAATCTCAGACCCTGGATTTCCGGAAATCCTCCATTTAATACAGATAAATAATTCTTAAAGCAGACGTCCTGTCTGCTTATTTTAATGCTTTGTCAAGTTGAAGGGAAAAAGGATTCATACAGATTAAAAGAAAGGAATGTTACTATGAATAACAAACAGAACCTCAAAAAAGCGGCCGAACTGTTTCTCGTCCTTTTTGGAAACTTTATCATGTCTGTGGGTGTCGGAGCTTTTATTATCCCGTCCGGCCTGATGACCGGGGGCGTCACAGGCATGGGCCTGATTATCTCCCACTATTTCGATATCCCTGTATCTGTCTTTGTAGGCATATACAATGCCCTGATGTTCTTAATCGGAGCTTTTTTCCTGGGAAAACACTTTGCTGTCAACACTCTGATCAGCAGCTTTCTTTTTCCCTTTCTCCTTGGCCGTATTGAGGCCCTGATGACTGCCCCCCTGACCTCTGATCCCCTGCTTTCCGTCATTCTTGGCAGTCTTTTAATCGGCAGCGGAATTGGCCTTGTCATCCGTGCGGGGGCATCCACCGGAGGCAACGATATTCCGATACTTTTACTCAATAAGAAGTTGGGCATCCCCATATCTGCGACAATGTATGCCTTTGACACAATCATTCTGCTTTTACAGATTCCCTATTCTGAGCTGGAAATCGCCCTGTATAGCATTGTATCAATTCTTCTTTACACTACCATGGTAGGAAAGGCCTCTACTCTGGGAAAAGGCCGTATGCAGGTTCGTATTATCAGTAAACATTATAAGGAAATCAGTGAAGTTATCCGCGCTGAAATCGACCGGGGCGTTACTTTGTATCATATCCAGGGCGGCCACTCTGGTGAAGAATCCTGTGAAGTAATGACGGTGCTCTCCTCCCGGGAATTAAACCGTTTAAACCGCCTGGTTATGGAAATTGACCCCCAGGCTTTCATTATGCTGGCGCATATCAACGAAGTCCGGGGACGCGGATTCTCTTTCGGAAAGCAGGAAGGAATATAATGATATCTTTTTCTTCTTAAACGAAACAGTGATGCCTGCCGACACAGGCATCACTATGATTCTCCATTAAAATCTTCATCCGGCAGTCCGGCATCAAATCTGCTTCAGATGTTTTCCGAACCGCTGCTGATCGCATACTGCTTATGAGGGAATTCCATTGGGAAATCTCAAATTCATCCGCCATTACTGCCACTGAATCGTAAGATCTCCTGTAACAGGTTTTGTAAAATCAGCATCCCAGCTTCCGGTACTCGCCGGATTCAGCCATGGTTCTGTCGCACATTGGCCCTCTTTTACATGCTGAGTACCAAAAACTGCTCCATTATACATGAATGTCACCGTATATTCTGCCGGTTCTGTCGGAGCCTCCGTCGTGCTTTCCGTTGGTGCCTCCGTAGTACTTTCTGCAGAAGTTTCCGTTGGCGCTTCTGTTGTATTTTCCGCAGAAGTCTCTGTCGGCGCTTCTGTTGTATTTTCCGCAGAAGTCTCTGTCGGCGCTTCTGTTGTATTTT
>CANRXD010000109.1 GCA_947643685.1 uncultured Clostridium sp.
CGCCTGTATATCTCGTCCTCCGGATCCAGAAAAAGAACGTCGAAGGTGGCGCATACCGGTTTCCCAAACTGCTCTCCGAGACTCACGATTTTCCGATTGATGTTCTTTAAGTCCTCCACGGAATTTACCGTGCTCTTTTCATCCCTCAGCATGAACATGTCGTTTCCCAGAGGCTGGATTTCCAGATAATCATAAAACCTTACCAGTCTCTGAAGCTCCGCGTCGGTTCCTCCTCTTAAAATGGCCTGATAAAGCTCTCCAGCCTCACAGGCGGAGCCGATAATCAGCCCCTCCCGGTACTGGCTTAAGAGACTTTTTGGAATTCTTGGACGTCTCTGGAAAAACCGCACATGGGACCAAGACACCAAACGGTACAGGTTGACCCGGCCCAGATCATTTTTAGCCAGAATAATCACATGGTGAGTAGGCATCTTCATGATGGCAGCGTCATCCACCTTATTAAAGACGTTTAAGTCATCCAGGGCCTTCATGTCATACCGGGTTTTTAACATCTCCACAAACTTTAAAAAGATTCCGGCCGTAGCTTCCGCGTCGTCCACAGCCCGGTGATGGTTCTCCAGGGATACTCCCAGAGCCTTTGCCACCGTGTCCAGCTTATAGCGGTTTAAGTTTGGAAGAAGAACCCTGGCAAGGGTCACCGTATCCATGACCGTGGGGTGAAAGGCATACCCTAACACCGATGCATTATGGCTTATGAAGCTCACATCGAAGGAGGCATTATGGGCCACCAGAACGGCATCCCCGGAAAATTCCAGGAATTTCGGCAGAATCACCTCAATACCTGGCGCATCCATGACCATGGCGTCGTTAATTCCTGTCAGTCTCTCAATTTCAAAGGGGATGGGAACCTCAGGGTTCACAAATTCGTCCATCCGGTCCACGATCCGGCCGTCCGTCACCTTGACAGCGCCGATTTCAATGATTTTATTTTTGGTGGGGGAAAATCCCGTAGTCTCAATATCAAAGACCACAAAGGTTCCGTCCAGGCTCTGATTTCCGGAGTTTTCAACGATTTCTTTCATATCGTCCACCAGATACCCCTCCACGCCGTAAATCACCTTAAAGGTATCTTCTTTCTCCAGAGCGTGGTTCGCGTCGGGGAAGGCCTGTACGCAGCCATGGTCCGTGACGGCAAGGGCGGGCATCCCCCATTTTTTCGCCCGTTTAATGATGTCCTTCACCTCGGAAACGCCGTCCATATCGCTCATTTTGGTATGGCAGTGAAGCTCCACCCGCTTCACCGGAGCATTGTCCTCCCGCCTGGAGGTGAAATCCTCACACCTTTTGATTCCCGCAATGGATCCGATGGTCAGCTCACCGTCAAAGCGGTCAATGGTGGTAATTCCCTTTATGCGGATGAAGCTTCCCTCTTTCACGGCCCCGTCTGCATCGGCTTCCTGATCTTCTCTTAAAAACATTTTGACAGTGATGCTGTCGGTAAAATCCGTCAGATCAAAAATCAAAAGTTTCTTTCCGCTCTTTAATTCTCTCTTTTCCACACGAAGAATCTTTCCGCGAAGAATCACCTCGCCAATCTCCCCGGCAATTTCATGGATTTCCGTGGTTTCCCCGTCAAAATCGCGGCCAAACAGTACATCCGGATTTTCCGACTTCCGATAAGGCATTCTGCCGCCCTCCCGGCCGCCGCCATGAAAGCCAAAGTTCCCGCTCTTTGGCGCTTTGCCGAAAGCATTTCCCCTGTCTCCAAAAGTTTTTTTGGAAAATTCCTGTTTTTTTTCCTTTGAGGGACCAGCGGGAGCCTCACGATTCGCCTGGCCCGGAGGGGTCACCCATGCCTCCGTTTCCTGCTGCATAGCCGCAGCAGCCGGAATGGGCTTTCCTTTCAGGTCCGGCGCCACTTTGGGCATTTCCATGACCTCCATTTCATATTCTTCCTTCTTTTTCTCGAAAAAATCAAATTTTACTTCTGCCGGAAGGCCGCACCGTTCCGCAAAAATCTTTTCCAGGACACGGACCACCTCCCTGGAGCGCTCCCTGTAAATCATATTATCTTCAATGGTCATGACCATGGTATCCTCAGCCGTGAATTCCGCTTTGGCTTTTCTGAGGATATTACACTCAATCATGCCGAATTGTTTAAATTCCATGAGAATACTGTCCTTATAGACCTCGTACAGCTTTTGAGGCGTATACTGGGCCGAAAGGCGGTATTTTTCCTGGATTTTTACACGGATGGAACGGCCGGGAAACAGCTGTTTGGCGATGCCTTCCTCCATGCTGTAAATATTTTTTTTATGTATCAGCCTGGGGCTTACAATATAAATACGAAGAGAGCTTCTGTCCTTTGGCATGGCAACCTTTTCCACCATGACAAGCTTCAGAAGCTCCTTAAGCTCCTCACCGATATGTAAGCCCGGAAATACATCCAGAAACGGTTTTTCCATCTTATCCCTGTTCTTTCTGCATGGCAAGCAGCTCTGCTCTGAGAGCCTCCAGTAATTCTCCCTCCGGTACCTTCTTAAGAACCTGACCTTTTTTGATAAGAAGGCCCTCGCCGATTCCTCCGGCAATTCCGATGTCTGCCTCCCTGGCCTCTCCCGGGCCGTTTACCACACAGCCCATAACGGCTACTTTTACATCCATGTCGATGTCAGCCACTATTGTTTCCACCTGGTTTGCCAGACCGATAAGGTCAATCTGCGTCCGTCCGCAGGTGGGACACGACACCACCTCAACGCCTCCTGTCCTTAAATTTAAGGCCTTTAAAATCAGTTTCGCGCTCTTTATCTCCTCAAGCGGGTCTCCCGTCAGGGAAACCCGGATGGTATCACCGATTCCTTCGTATAAAATAATCCCAAGACCCACGGATGACTTGATGTTTCCCGACAAAAGGGTTCCGGCTTCGGTAATTCCCACATGAAGCGGATATCGGCATTCCTTTGCCAGAAGTTCATGGGCTTTCACACACATGAGCACATCGGAGGATTTGATGCTGACAACCAGGTTATCGTACCCCATCTCCTCAATAACGGCCACCTGTTTTCTTGCACTCTCCACAATGGCCTCAGCCGTCACGCCGCCGTATTTTTCCACCAGCTCCTTTTCCAGGGAACCGCTGTTGACGCCCACACGGATGGGGATGCCATATTTCTTCGCAGTGTCCACCACTGCCTGCACCCGCTCTCTGGAGCCGATATTTCCGGGATTTATGCGGATTTTATCGGCACCGCTCTCCATGGCGGCAATAGCCAGACGATAATCAAAGTGAATATCGGCCACCAGCGGAATATGAATCTGTTTTTTTATCTGACGGATAGCCGCCGCCGCTTCCATGGTGGGAACTGCCACACGGATAATATCGCATCCGGCTGCCTCCAATTTTAAAATCTGCTCCACAGTGGCCTTTACATCCTCGGTTTTTGTGTTGCACATGGACTGAATAAGAACCGAATTCCCGCCGCCGATTTTTTTATCCCCGATCTGGATTACCTTTGTATTTTCCCTGTAAATATAAAACCTCCTCTTAACTATTGAACATGTATCCCTCTATACTCCGTTTCGGTTCGTCCCAGATAAACGCCGCTGGCGCTTAGGATTGGCTGGGCCGATTTTGAACGGATTCTTGTTAAAACAGGAATCTCAAATCATTAAAAAGCACAAAAACCATAAAAGTCATAAGAAGAACCATTCCCGCCATGGTCACTGCTCCTTCAATCCTCTGATCCACTGGTTTTCTCGTCAGAAACTCCCAGAGAAGAAACACCAGGCGGCCTCCGTCCAGAGCCGGGAAAGGAAGCAGATTCATTACGCCCAGGTTTGCCGAAAACAGCACCATCAGATTCAAAAGATTCATAATAACCGTAACGGCTCCATACTGGCTTACCTCTTCCACTGTATCGTCGATCATGCTGACGATGCGGATGGGCCCGGCAATATCATCGGCCCCCACGCGGCCCCGGAAAAGTTCCTTTAAGCTGTCAATCACCGAAAGAATCCCATAGCGCACTTCAGCGGCTCCATATTTTATAATCTCCGCCAGGGAGCCCCCCGGCGAACGGTAACCGGAGAAACCGATTCCGATCAGATACCTGCCCCCCTGGCTTGTGAACCGGTCTGAATCCAGAAAAGTCTCATACTTTTTCCAGGAATCTGTGGCCGCATCGTACCGCTTATACTGAAGAGCAACATCCTGCTTTCCATGGACAACCATATAAAGGATCATATCCCTGGAGATGACCACCCGGCGGTTCCCGATTTTTGTAATCACATCTCCCGGCTTAAGACCGGCAGCTTCCGCCGCCTGGCCTTCGGCAACACTCTTTACCACCGGCGGATCATAACCGGCCCAGGCCACAATCACAGCCGCAAACACAAAAGCCAGAATAAAATTAAATACAGGCCCTGCCGCAATGACCGACATTCTGGATAAGGGCGATTTTGAATAAAAAGTTCTGGAAGGTTCCAAAGCCCCCTGGGCTCCCTCCTCTTCCTCGTCGAATTCCCCCATCATGGCACAGGAGCCCCCCAGAGGGAACAATTTTATGGAATATCTGGTATTGCTTTTTTTACTTACATGGGAAAACAGCCTCGGGCCAAACCCCAGAGAAAATTCCACCACCGCGATTCCATTTAATCTGGCCAGAAGAAAATGGCCGAATTCATGGAACAGTACAATTATGCTAAGTACAAGAAGTGCCAGTATCACTTCCTCATCCACCTGCTTTCTTTTTGGCCGCCGGGCTGTTCCCCCAGCCGCTCTTTATAAATTCATAGGTCTCCTGCTCCGCGGAAAGTACCTCATCCAAAGACGGATGTTCCTTCTTTTTATGATGTCCCAGTGCCGCCTCAATGATATCTGTAATTTCCAGGTAAGAAATCTCCCTGTTTAAAAATCTGGCAACAGCCATCTCATTGGCCGCGTTAAACACCACCGGCAGGGAACCTCCGGCTCTCCCCGCCTCATAAGCCAGGGAAAGGCCGCGGAAATTCTGAAAATCCGGCTCTTCAAAGGTAATTTCCTTTAGTTTCCAGAAATCCAGACGTTCTCCCCCCATGGGTCTTCGCTCCGGATAGTATAAGGCATACTGGATAGGCAGCTTCATATCGGGCGTTCCAAGCTGGGCCATAACGGCTCCGTCTGTAAACTGTACCATGGAATGGATGACGCTCTTTGGCTGAACCACCACCTTCACATCATCCATGGACACATGAAACAGCCATTTGGCCTCCATGACCTCCAGTCCTTTGTTGACCATGGTGGAGCTGTCAATAGTAATTTTCTTTCCCATGGACCAATTGGGGTGCTTTAAGGCATCCTCCAGAGTCACATTCCTCATCTGTTCCCTGGTCCATCCGCGAAAGGGGCCGCCGGATGCAGTCAGAAGAATCTTTTCAATTTTATTCCCCGTCTCGCCGTTTAAGCACTGAAAGATAGCGCTATGCTCGCTGTCCACAGGAAGTATGCGCACATTTTTTTCCTTAACAAGCGGCAGAATCAGATGACCTGCAGTCACCAGTGTTTCCTTATTGGCCAGGGCAATGTCTTTTCCTGCCTCAATGGCCGCCATGGTTGGGCGGATTCCGATCATGCCGACCACTGCGGTTACTAAGATCTCATATTCTTCCATCACGGCTATTTCCAGAAGTCCTTCCATGCCGCTTACGATTTTCGTATTGGTATCCCTCACAAGAAGGGAAAGCTCTTTTGCCTTTTTTTCGTCCCACACGCCGCAGATTTCAGGAGAAAATTCCCGGATCTGCTTTTCCAGAAGGCCGATATTGGATCCCGCCGCGATGGCCGCCACCTTAATATCTCCATTGGTCCGCACCACCTCCAGAGTCTGGGTTCCGATGGAACCTGTGGATCCTAACACTGCAATCCTTTTCATATGTCATACACCTTTCGCTTTATCGAAAGCCCAGGAACATTACCGCAAAGTAAATGGCCGGGGCCGTAAAAATCATACTGTCGAACCGGTCCAGAATCCCTCCGTGCCCGGGAATCAGACGGCCGTAGTCTTTCACTCCGTGGTTTCTTTTTATGGCGGAAGCAGCCAGATCTCCGACCTGAGAAATCACAGCGGCAATGGCACAGGCAACTGCACTTATGATGCCAGGCTGTATCACATCCACCATACTCTGTTCAAAATATGCGCCATATAAAAAGCCCAGAACGGCTGCCCCCAAAACACCCC
>CANRXD010000110.1 GCA_947643685.1 uncultured Clostridium sp.
GGCAGGTTCTTCGGAGCCTGCTTTTCTGTTTTGAGCAGAAAAATGGAGCGCTACTCCATAGATGATCACTCATCTATTTTGCAACGCCCCCTCTTTTTCCTTTTGGGAAGGAAACCGCCCACACATGCTTCCCTTTATCGCCAAAGCAATTATCTCATTTATATTTCCAGCATTTTCTTAATGCTGCCCTGGAACAGATCTTCAGGCACATATGGAAATTTTTCTGTTGTTGCTCTATTCCTTTTTCACCCCATCACCGGCGCCGGCGCCAGCTCCACCACATCCGGCTCGTTGCAGCCAATCCGTCTTGCGGCGGAAAGATATGTTTCGCAGTTGGTGGTGGAATACAGCTTAAAGGTTCCCTTCTTCTGGTCATTGAAAGCGTTTTCGGCCTTTAAATATTCTGCCACCTGTTTTGCCTGGGCTTCGGCCGGGTTAATGAGGGCGGTGAACTGTGGATACAGCCTGTGGATATTCTCGGATGCCATCGGGAAATGGGTGCATCCCAGAACCATTGCCCGGAGATCCGGTTCCTTTTGAAGCATCTGGTCAATACAGAGCTTCAGCTCATTGTCGATGCGCTCCCTGTTGAAATCGCCGTCCTCTAAAATGCGTGCAAGGTAGACGGAGCCCTGTCCGATAACAGAAACTTTCGGATTCCGGGCATGACTCAGCCGGGTATAGCAGCCGCTCTCTATGGTGAACATGGTGGCCAGCACTCCGACTTTCTCGATTCCCATGTCCAGAACCATATCGCTCCCTGCCTGGACGATGCTGAATATCTTAAAATCGAAATCATCCTGATATTTATCAATCAGAGTTGAAATGGTGTTGCACCCGATCGCTACGGTCTTTACTCCCTGCTTTTTTAAAAATTCTATGTTCTGCTTTGCAAGATGCAGAATAACATCTTCGCTTCTGTTTCCATATGGCTGATATTTTCCTTCTCCATAGAAGATGATATCCTCACCAGGCAAAAGTTTCTGAAGCTCTTTTACAACCGTAAGGCCTCCCATTCCTGCATCCATGACGCCAATCGGCATTTTCTTATTCATAAGTTTCTCCATTCCTCCGCCCTCAGCAGGCGGTGCAAATCTCGCAGAGACCGTCGCAAAATTCCTCTTTTTTGCAATACATAGGCGAAATTCGCCGGATTTCAGATCTATATATTGCGAAAATCTGTTATTTTGCAGCAGCCTCTACGTAATTCGGGCATTTCCCTGCAATCTGGCATCTTTTAGAGCCTGTCTCCTTCCTGATAGCGAAGAACTCCGCTCACCCATACTTTCAGAATCCCTTCTGGGAGACGGATGGGCTCCACATAGCTGTTGGTATCTTTGATCCTGTCATAATCAAACAGCACCAGATCTGCCAGCATCCCTTCCCGGATGAGCCCTCTGTCCCAGAGGCGCAGTCTCCTGGCCGGCTCTCCGGTGATATGGTGAATGGCAGTTTCAAGGGGCATAATTCCAAGGTCCCTGACATACCTTCCCAAAAAACGCGGGAAGCTGGAGTAAGCCCTCGGATGGGGAACAGTACCGACAATACCGTCCGTACACACGACATGATAGGGACTTTTCATTACCATTTGTACATCGTCTTCACTGATGGAGTGATATACGCACACAGCGGTGGAACGGGTTCGCAGAAGAATATAAAAAATGGCACTGACTTCATCCATTTTAAGAATTTCCGCCACTTTATCCAGTCTCAACCCACATGTCCAGTCCAGGTCCTCCGTTGACTCCGGAATCGCTGCAATCTGAACACATTTTCCATTTCCACGCTCTTTCAAAATCGCTTCCGTTTCCTTTACAATCTGCGCTTTTGTTGCAGGGTCCTTCAGGCGCTCTTCAAATTTATCCACTCCGCCGGCATAAGCCCACCCCGGAATCATCACCTTCATTCCTGTGCTTCCGGCATCCCACGGATACTGGTCAAATCCAATGTCGTACCCCTCTGCCGTCAGCTCATCCATTCGTTTTAAAATCCCGGCAACGGTTCCCCAGTTTGAGGGGCCAAGGGATTTTAAATGGGAAATTTCCATGCGGGCGCCGCTTCCTTTCATCACGCGCACCATTTCCTCAAATGCCTCCATAAGATGATTCATTTCATCCCTCGTATGAACCATGATAATACCGTCATTGGCCGCGACCACTTTGCAGATTGCAATCATTTCCTCTTCGGAAGCATAGCTGCTTGGCGGATAGATAAGTCCAAAGGAGATTCCTCTGGCCCCTTCTTTCATGCACTGATCCATCAGAGCGCACATCTTTTTAATTCCTTCATCAGTTGCAGAACGATTTTCGCTTCCCATCACGCACATCCGAAGGGTTCCTGAGCCGATTAAGCCCACAAGGTGAGCCCCTGCGCCGGCCTTGTCCACTTCCCGCATAAATTCTCCATGGCTCCTCCAGGGGTATGGCTGGTCGGACTTCCCGCAAAGGGGGATCATGTTCTCCATCAGTTCTTTCAGGTGAGCATCATCAATCGGAGCCACGGAAAGGCCGTCCTGCCCTACAATCTCTGTTGTGATTCCCTGTCCGACTACCTGATACATATTGGGATTCATAAACGGCTGCAGCTCCGAATGGCTGTGGCAGTTAATGAAACCAGGACTTAAGATTTTTCCGGTTCCATCCACAACCTCGCAGTCTTCTTCCAAAAAAAGTCCAACTTTCTGTATAAGTCCGTCTCCGATCAGAACATCCCCGGTGAATGGATGACTTCCGGTTCCGTCATAAATAACAGCATTTTTAATCAGGGTTTTGTTTTCCAATGTTCATTCCTCCTTAGTCTTCTTCCACGTTAAACTGCTCTGACATTTTATCAATTTCAGATTCGATTCCTGCCGCTTTTCTCTTTTTGTCCCAGTAATCGCGGATAAATGGCCACCCAAGGCTTATCAAAGCGATGCATAGAAGCAGCCCGCTGAGCGGACGGGTGAAAAATGTAAGAAATCCATCGTTTGTATATGTGAGGCCTTTCCGGAGATTGCACTCTAACATCGGTCCTAAAATATAACCCAGGATAAATGGAGAGGAAGGCAGATTTCCCAATGCCATTATGATACCGACACCGCCCATGACAAGCATCAGCCAGCAGTTGAACATGGTTCTCGAATCAGAATATGCGCCCACCACACAGATTACAAAAATTGCTGCATAAAGATAACAGGTTGGTGTCCGCAGTACATAAGGAAACAGCCGCATTCCCATAAACTGGATGGCAAGTACAAGAATCGCTCCTAAAATAAGAACACCAAAGAAACAATATACCAGCTCTGGATGGTTTACCATTAGTAATGGACCAGCATCGATTCCATGAATCATCAGTCCTCCGATTAACATGGCTGTCGCCGTATCTCCCGGAATTCCCAAAGCAACCATGGGGATGATGGCTCCTCCGATTGCCGCATTGTTTGACACTTCAGACGCAATAATTCCCTCATCACAGCCAGTACCGAATTTTTCCGGATGCTTAGAGGAAGATTTCGCCTGTGCATAGGCCACCAGATTTGCCAGCCCTGCGCCAAGCCCCGGCAGAAAGCCAATCCACAATCCCACAATAAAGGATTTAATAATTAAAATGGAATGAGAAAAAAAATCCTTCAGGGAAATTCCAAACCCCGTAATCCCCTTTGTATCAATTTCAGGGGTCGCCGTGTCTCCCTTTGCAAAGTTTTTTACAAGAGTACCGACCGCAAAAAATCCCAGCATCAGGCCAATCTGATTGACACCGCCAAGCAGGTTGCTGACGCCGAAAGTAAAACGTTTGGTCCCGTCAATTGGCGCAATGCCAACGCAGGAAACCATCATTCCTAAAAATCCGGCCATCAGCCCGTTAAACATATTCCCTTTGGACATTGTCACCACAAGAATAATCGCACAAAAGCAAAGGGAAAAGATCTCCCATGGTCCCAGTTTTACCGCAAAACGGGCAAGGACCGGACAAAAAATCATGGCAATAAAAATACTGAAAAATGTACCGATAAACGAAGATAAAATTGCAATTCCCAGCGCCCGGGAAGCTCTTCCGTTTTTTGCCATGGGATAACCGTCAAAGCAGGTTGCCACAGATGCCGGTGTGCCCGGTACGCCAATTAAAATGGCAGAAATCAGTCCTCCTGATATGCCTCCCACATATATGGCGCCAAGGAATAAAATTCCTGTAACAGAGTTCATGCTAAAAGACACCGGAAGCATTAAGGCGATGCCGGTAGTCGCAGACAGGCCAGGTACGGCTCCGAAAATAACGCCTAATAAAACGCCGCCTGTGATTATGGCCAGATTCGATATTTGAAATAAATTACCCAGTACAGTCAACAGCAAAAAATCACCCCCCTATCTAAAAAGTTTTCCTGTCGGAAGTGTTACGTGAATTACCATCTGGAACACAATGTATAATATGGCAGTTGCAAAAACAGAAAAAAGTATCAGAGTAACCGGCCGCGGCTTCCGGTCCTCCCGCATGGATAAAACCAGCAGTGCTGAAAAAAGCGGTGTGGAAATAAGATAACCGAACCAGTCAATAGAAAACAAATAAAGAATTAACAATATGAATACGGTGGCCGTTTTTTTCCAGCCGTTCTTTGTAAGAAACGGATTTTCTTCCTTCTTATATTCCGTAAGTATCTTTCCTGTACTGCACAGGATTAAGCCGGTCGCCGCCGCAATCGGGAAAAACTTAGGCCCCACGTCCCCCTGTGCGCCAATATACAGAGACTGTAATTGTAATGTCATATATATAAACGCACCGGCAAAAATTATGACAAAGATACTGAACCATACATTTTTGTTTAGTTTCATGCCCTTATTTACCACCTTTCGTTTAAAACCGGGGAACCCCTGCTGTTGCAGAGGTTCCCCTTTCACCCATGTATTAGTCGCGGCCCGGAGCTAGAATATTCAGACTTTCTGCAATTGCATGATAACTTTCATATAGTTGATTTACGGTTTCTGTCGCTTCAATATTATCTTTCCAGATTGTCTGTTCCTGGTTCATCTCGATCAGTCTCTGCTGAATTTCTGCATCAGTAAATACCTCTGTGAAAACCCGGTTAATTTCAGCACACAATGCATCGTCCATCTTGGGTCCGTAAAGGAAATTGCAATTTCTGACACTAATGTTTTCATATCCGGCTCCCTTCAGAGACGGAACATCCTTTAATGCCTCTGGAGTTGCACTTCCCGGTTCTGCCACACAGCAGAGCGCTCTCAGCTCTCCTGCCTCAACATATTGAAGAGCAGATACGCCGCTTACGACTGTGGCCTGCGTAATCCCGCCCATCAGAGATGTGATACGGTTGGAATCGGTGCCGTTTTCAACATAGTTCCAGCTGATTCCGAGATTTTGTGCACAGCTTTCTGCGTAATAATGTGAAGCAGACCCTAACTGCATTCCGAATATCAGTTCGCCCGGATGTTCTTTACAATAGGTCACCAGATCATCCAGTGTTTCAAATGGAGAATTCTTTGGCACACACAAGTAGACCGGAGATAAAAGATCTGCACCCGCCAGCACACTGAAATCCTTGGTAGGATTCAGATCATGAATTCCTGCAAAATAGCTTGTAAACCAGGACGGCGTTACCCACCCTAAAATGCTGCCATCCTTTGGTGCTCCTGCAATGGTATTGTAACAAACCGCACCATTTCCTTCAGTCTGGTTTACAATTCCATCTTTACCAACGGTTAAAGATGGGATTATAGCAAAAAGTGGAGAGATTGCAAACAGTGAAAAGTTTTGCTATACTTTTATAAATATTAGAAGGAGGCCTCTATGGATACTGTGGAATTTCGGGATATTGCGTATGTGATGGCTGTATATGAAAACCGGAGCTTTTCAAAAACTGCCGAACAGAAATTTATATCTCAGCCGGCTCTTAGCAAAACAGTTAAAAAAGTAGAGAGGCATCTGGGAATTACTATTTTTAACAGGGGCTCCATCCCTCTCACAGTCACCCCGGAAGGGGAAATAATACTGGAATATTTCCGCAGGATTCAATCCGACTATGGGGAATTGGAGCATTACTGTGATACCGTCCGGACGCAGAAAAAGTGCGACTTGACCATTGTATCCCCTTCTTTTTTCTGTACTTATATACTTCCGCCGGTTGTCTCAGATTTCCAGGCTTCCAACCCGGAAT
>CANRXD010000111.1 GCA_947643685.1 uncultured Clostridium sp.
ATCCTGCTTTTTTAATTATTGCCCGTAGTTATGCACCATTTGACGAGGCAATTGAACGGGCCGAAGAATACAGGAAAGCAGGAGCAGATATGATTAAAATAGTCCCCAAGACCAGAAAAGAGCTGGAACGTTTACCTCAACTGGTCCGTCTGCCTTTGCATCTTGGATTCATGACAGGGCTGGAAATGAATAGAGGTCTGACTGCTTTTGATGCGGCAAAGATGGGATATCGAATTATTACTTTCCCTATGACATGCCTGTTTTCAGCCTGTGCGGCTATGGAAGAGGCTATGAAAATGCTTAAAGAAAGAGGGACAGATGAAGGGATGAATATGCTGACCTTTGAGCAATATGCTGAACTTGTGAAGGAAAAATGTTGAATCGTTATTTTATAGAATATCTGTCACAATATGTTTGAGTCTTTGTGGAAATGGCTCCTTTCTGGTAAGAACTAAGATATGACAATTCTTATCAGGAAGGAGTATTTTTATGGCAGCAGTTGAGGAGCAAATTTATTCCTGGTCCCCCAATATCCCCCATTGCCGAAGGCGATTTAAAATAAGGATGTACAGTCAGATCCGCCAAGTCTGTGAATGGTAACGATTTATAACAGTTCAGATAGATTTCATAAAAGAGAATCAAAGCTTACATGATACAACTTGTATCACGACGGAAACTGTGCTAAAATAATACACACTAAAAAGTATGGATTCATATTTATGGATAATTGAATACAATGAATTAACTGCCTGATGATATGCGGACAGGGACAGTGTGAAAGAGAAAGTAAACAGAGTACTTGAAACGATATTATGGGAGAACCGGAAAAGAGGTTTGCTGATGGAAGAAAGATTGGATAGGCAGGAAAAACGGAAGGGCTTTTCGCTGCTTTTTTCGATTATTTTGGTTTTCTGCATTTTTGGGACAATTGTGTTTTGGTTATCACGGAAAATATCCAGGGAGATGTCTGATGCGTCCATTCAAAATCTGAGCGAAAGTTTGGATTTGATCCAGTCTACGATCGAGGCAATCCTGTGCAACGAGGCGCAGTTTCAGGAACTGGTGGCCAGAGAAATCGCCCATTCTGAGGATCCGGAGGCTTATATACGGGCCTGCGAAGAAAACCGGATGATGTCTAAAATCGCACTGATCCTGTCCGGAGAGACTGAGGGAATTGC
Source organism: uncultured Clostridium sp. (assembly GCA_947643685.1). Lineage (GTDB taxonomy): Bacteria > Bacillota > Clostridia > Lachnospirales > Lachnospiraceae > CANRXD01. The sequence continues at coordinate 1,179 of CANRXD010000111.1, forward strand.
CAGTACCGGGGAAATCTTTACGGAAGAGGGGCTGGATTTTTCCGCAGGCGGGACGATTTGGGGAATGCCGGTATCCCAGTCCTACATCAACTATATGGGAACATGGTCCTATACCATAAAATGTCCGGTGGAGAGGGATGGACAGGAAATCGGTACTCTTTATGGCGAATATATTTATGATACCATTGATGAGTTTTTGCCTGCTGAAGGTTTTTATAATAAGCAGGCACTTTTGTATATCATGGATGCCGGGAGTCAGCGGTTCGTGTTACATCCAAAGGGGATGGGACAGCGGAATGCAGGGCACCTGAATCTGGATGATTTTTATCGGGCAAATGATATTCGGGATCCGGGGATCCGGGCAGAGGTGGAGGAGAGCTTGCAGACCGGCCGGAAGGTTATGTTTTATCACGACATTCGGGAGGAGCAGGCCCTGAATTATATGTGGCCCATAAATGATGGAACCATCTTTCTGATTGGATATGTACCGGTAGACGTGATCCAGCAGGAGGGACGGAGCGTCAATCAGAATATTATCACGGTTGTGTTCCTGACGCTGACAGCATTTATTCTTTGCATTGTCCTGTATTACCTGAACTGGAAGCAGCAGGAGAAGGTGAGAAAAGAGCTGGAGGCAGAGCGTAAACTCCACAATCAGCAGCTGTCGGAGGCGCTCCGGGCGGCTCAGCTTGCCAGCGAGTCTAAGACCACCTTCCTGTCCAACATGTCCCATGATATCCGTACCCCCATGAATGCAGTACTGGGCTTTACCTCACTGCTGGCCAAAGATGCGGAAGACCCGAAAAAGGTGCGGGAGTACACCCGGAAGATTGCGGCTTCCGGACAACATCTGCTTAGCCTGATTAATGATATTCTGGATGTTTCTAAGATTGAAAGCGGGAAAGTGGTGCTCAATCTGGAGAAATTTGCTCTGGATGATGTCATTGCGTCGGTGGATGCGATCATCCAGCCCATGGCGAAGGCCAGGAGGCAGGAATTTTGTGTGGAAATAACGGGGAGCTGTCACGAATACCTGGTGGGAGATGAAACCCGACTGAATCAGATCTTAATTAACCTGCTTTCCAATGCAGTGAAATATACGCCGGAGGGCGGTCATATCTGGCTCCGTGTTGCAACGCTTAAGCAGCGCTCCAGTCAGTACGCGCACATACGGTTTGAGGTGGAGGATGATGGCTATGGCATGACACCGGAGTATCTGGAAGTCATCTTTGATGCTTTTACCCGGGCGGAGAACAGCACCACCAATAAGGTGCAGGGTACCGGGCTGGGGATGGCCATCACCAAGAGTATCGTAGAACTGATGGGGGGAACCATTGATGTATTCAGCCAGGTGGATAAGGGATCTTTGTTTCAGGTAGATCTGGAGCTCAGGACAGTCGAGATGCAGGAAGGCGAAACAGAACATTCGCCCGGAGAAGAAACGGAGGACCCGGATGTTTTGAACGGGCTGCATTTTCTGGCTGCGGAGGACAATGAAATTAATGCAGAGATCCTGGAAGAGCTTCTGGAAATGGAAGGAGCAAGCTGTGAAATTGCGGCCAACGGGCAGCTGGCTGTGGAGCGCTTCCGTCAATCGACGCCAGGCGAATTTGACGCGATCTTAATGGATGTCCAGATGCCGGTGATGAATGGACATGATGCATCCCGCGCGATCCGTGCTATGGAGCGGGAGGATGCGAAGGATATTCCGATTATCGCCATGACGGCCAACGCTTTTGCTGAGGACGAAAAGGCGGCTCTGGCTGCCGGCATGGATGCCCATGTGCCTAAGCCGCTGGACATGGGACTTTTGAAAAAAACGATGAAACATATCAGGAAACGAAAGGAATAGGGATTTATGAAGAATAAAAAAATGCAGGGATGGACTGTGGCCTGCCTGATGGCTGTAACAGCGGTTTTGTTTTCTGCCTGCAGCGTACAGAAGGGTCCGGAAAATCTGCTTTCGGAAAGCACAGAGAAGAAGAGGACGGTCAATCTGTTCAGCCCAATGGAGAAGAGTATGCCCAATGCGGTGAATGTGGCGCGTACTGCAGCTGATCTGACGGTGGCGATGGCAGAGGAAAAGCTGGACGTAATTGTAGACTACTGGACATATACTGCGAAGGATTATCAGGACAGGAATTACGACGAGGTCTGCCTGGACAGGGCCAGAAACAATATGGATGATATTTATCTGCTTAATCCCGATGTCATTCTTAAGCTTGGAGCGGAGGGAGCGCTGATGGATCTGTCAGGTCTGGATAATGCCGGGAATCTGAGAGAGATTATTCGTGTTGCCAATACTGTGGACGGAAAACTGGTGGCCATCCCGCAGGAGGTGGTGGCCTATGGCCTGTTTGTTAACGCTGACTTATTTAAGCAGTATGACTTGGCTTTTCCGAATACTCCGGAGGAGTTTTTAGAGTGCTGCCGGGTGTTTAAAGAGAATGGGATTGAGACTCCGGTCGGGGCCAACCGCTGGTGGCTGGAAACCTTCGTCCTTGCTCAGGCCTATGCCGATCTTTATAATGGCGGGAATACGCAGGCAGAGATTGAAGCCCTTAACAGCGGCGAGACCCGGTACAGCGATTATATGCGTCCGGGCTTTGAGTTCCTTAAAACCATGATGGACCTGGGATATATAGATGCAGAGAAAGCTTTGGTCAGCGAGGCTATTGAGGGAGAGGGAACAGATTTTCTGGCAGGAAAGACTCCCATTGTCATGGCTTACTGGGGGGCTGCGAATACAGAGACTGCCTATGGCAAGACGGATTTTGAGATGCAGGTTATCGGCTTTCCAAGCAGCAGAGGACAGATGCCGGTGATGCCTATGACGGGGTGGGCCGTGGGGGCCAACGCAAAGAATCGCGAGGACGCCGCGAAGGTGCTGGATATTATAATATCCGATGAGGCGCTTCAGCTCTTTGCCGAGACGAACCGTGTTATTTCTCCATCCAAAAACGTGAAAGTGGACTGTGTCCCCGCGCTGCAGCCTCTGAATGACCGGATTGAGGAGGGGATCTATGTGCTGGGCTCCAATGCGGGAATGAATGTGGAACAGTGGGGGAACACCTGCCTGATCGTGCGGCAGCTGCTGGCCGGTGCATCGGTGGAGGAGTGCATGGAGGCCTTTGACGAGCTTCAGGATGCGGCTATGGAGTAATAATAAAGACGCCAAAAGCTTCTTTGTCTGCGGTACGCAGGCAGGAAGCTGCAAGGGATGGTTTCAACAGTGTGGAATACAGAACTGCACATAATACGATCCACAGGGGAGGAAGTTACGGCTCCCGGGTGATTTTTCGGACAGAAGAATGATACAGGCAGTGCCTGAGACATTAAGATAATGGTCTCCGGCACTGTTTTTTTTATGCAGCGGAAAAGATGTCCATACTCTGGAACCATGTCCACATGAGCTGCATATTGTATAGTATCTTCAGAGAAAGGAGGACAACATGAAGCAAAATGCGTATTGCCGGCATGGAAACGAATCTTGTTTTCCCGGTATTCCCAACGGAACTGATTTATACGTTGCTCCCGGCGATTGCAAAGTACAGGCGGATATAAGAATGAATTATATTCACGGCACTGTTATTTGTGGAGTAGTCACAGATAGCAGAGGAAGAGCGGCAGCCGGTATCACAGTCAGGCTGTTAAAATATTGCGACCACTGCCTTGGTTTCCGGGCCGTTGCCTGCACGTATACGGATTGCTGCGGTTACTATCAATTTGAGCTGGAACAGGGCTTCTGTGGAAGATACCGGGTAGTTGCAGACCCATGTGCAAACTGCGAAGAGGATTTCTGTGAAGAGTCTTTCTCCCGGGAACAGGAAAACTGCGGCTGTCATGAACCGCATGGTGACAAATGTCAAAATGGCAGAAGAAGCTTTGGAGGCCGGAGCACCATAAGAAACAATATCCAATATTATTAGGCGTAACCGTTCTAATACCCTCAGAACTGTCATGACATACGGCCATCTAAAATCGCTTTGTGATAAGGCCGTATGCACGGCTGCTAAGTTTTTATATGGCCAGCGCAGTAAATGCCCTTGCTTCACTGGGGCAGGATCCACGCAGGCCTGCCTGAACGGTTACTATTTGTGAATGAAAAATAAATGCAAAGTAAAACTTAAGGAGGCAATTATGAAAGAAAATTCGAAAATGTCAGGTTGTAAAGGCGGTCTGATTGATGTAACAGGCCTTTGCAATCCTTCTGATACAACGGAGGTCATCCGGAATACACCCTACTGGAAACAAATGCACATTACGGAATCCCTTCAGATTCCGGAACAGAAGCCAGATGTGGAGCAGATTAATTCTGTGGATATATCGGTTCAGATCCAGCGCAGCCAGGTAATTAAAACGCCGCGTTCCTATGATGACAGCGGGCGGATGCCTGAAGAACAGCCAAATCTGGAGGGACGTCTGCTGTCCGGACGGAAGCTGATTATTGAAGGGCAGCTTTGCCAGAAGATCGGTTATACTGCCCTGGAGGCCAGTCAGCCTTTGCATTCCGCACACTTTTTCGTGCCGTTTTCTTCCTTTATCATTGTCCCGAAGGAAATTATTTTCACGGGCGCGAATGGAGAAACGATTGTGGAAGACAGCTATAATGTCAATTTTGATGTAAATTTCTGTGTCGAAGATGTGACGGCCTGTGTGCTGGATAAGCGCAATATTTTAAAACAGGTTACTTTAATGTTATATGCAGTCCCCACACGTTCGGGATGCTAAGAAAGGAGCAGGGATATGATGAATTGTGATTATACAAATCGTACTGTTTACAGCTTTCATGATGAGATTGAGCAGCAGGGAGATACAATCAGCTATGCGGGGGTTTCAAAAGGGCATTCCCTGGAAAACGCATTACAATGTCATCCGGTATCAAACCAGTGGGTGCAGTTTTTTGTACCAAAAATTTTAGACATTCCTGCCCGGAAACCGGATATTGAGGGAATCGTT
>CANRXD010000112.1 GCA_947643685.1 uncultured Clostridium sp.
CACAGCCGGCCACCTGGGAAAATACAGGACTTCCAATGGTCCTTTTTTCTTCCTCTGGATATTCCAGAAGATTGTGTCCCGTTTCTTTTAACCGCTCCAAAAGTCCGGTTTCTTTTAGCGTCGCCGAACCGCCCCAGCTTACAAGCGCCTCCGGTTCTATCAGATCCAGAACAACTTTTACCGCCTCCTCGGCAGTCTCACAGTAAAGGCCCTCCATATTCCTCTTTTTAAGTTCTTCCGTCACCCGGGCCGCAATTTTGCGATTCATATCTTCTCTCATTTTTACCCTCCGTTTTCTTTTTTACATTTTTCTTGCAATTTTTCTTCCATTATACTATAAAAGTGTTGACCGGCAGCCATAAGACGGTGCATGCCTGCATGCAGAGTCTCATGGATATCGGGCAACCAGGCCGGTATGAGCAAAAAAGCCATGCGAACGAAGTGAGCAGGCATGTCCATTATACTATAAAAACTATAAAGAAATACATATGTGAGGTATTTATGATACAAAAAAATTTATCATGCTTTCATATAGAACAGATCGCAGATTCCGGGCAGTGTTTCCGGATGGTTCCTTACGGGGCCGGATATTCTGTCATCAGCGGAGCTCATTTTCTGGTTATTTCCCAGCAGGAACAAACTGTGACTTTTTCCTGTACAGAGGCGGAGTTTCCTTTCTGGGAACAATATTTTGACCTGAAAACAGATTACCAGGCGTTCCTTGACTCCGTTAATCCGAAGGACTCATACTTGAAGCAGGCAGCGGAATACGGAAACGGAATACGTATTCTGCGGCAGGATTTATGGGAGATGATTCTCACCTTCATTATTTCCCAGCAAAAGACCATTCCAAATATCCGCGCTCTGGTAGAACTTTTAAGTACCCGTTATGGCACCCGGATGGAGATTCCTGAGAACCTTCGCATCCCAGGCGGTCCGGTCTGCTATTACACTTTTCCCTCGCCCCGGCAGCTTTCTTATGCTTCCCTTAAAGACCTTATGGCAATGAAATTAGGGTACCGCGCCAAATATATTAAGCAGGTCTGTGACGATACCTGCGAAGGCCGGTTAGACCTTCCCCGGCTTGCCGCCATGGACTATTCTTCCTCCTTAACATACCTGAAGCAGTTTTATGGAATCGGGGAAAAAGTGGCAAATTGCGTCTGCCTCTTCGGCCTGCATCACATTGACGCTTTTCCTGTGGACACCTGGATAAAGAAAATTCTTTTAAATCAGTATGCCCCTAAAACCCGTCTCCCCAAAGGCCTTGCGGAAGCAAAGGTGTATGAGCAGTTGATTCAAAGGTACTTTTCCGAGTATAAGGGATTTGCCGGAGTCATGCAGCAGTATATTTTTTATTATGAAAGGGAGACTCACAGAGGGCATTCGGCAGAAACACCCACATAAAAACATTTGAACCGGCCCCATTTCCGTGGTAAAATAGAATTAGAAAAATTTTGCATTACAGGAGGGATTTTATGGGAAATTTATTGATTACATGGCACGGTCATTCTTGTTTCTCCGTTTCTTATAATAACTATTCCATCGTTTTAGATCCGTATGCGCCGGGCTCCGTTCCCGGACTGGCTCCACTGTCTTTAACTGCCAACCGCGTTCTCTGCAGCCATGAGCACAGCGACCATGGGTTTACGGAAGCAGTGAGCCTAAAAGAACCTCAGGCCTCAAACCCTTTCAATATTCTGAAGATTGACACTTATCATGATGATGCAAAGGGCACTTTACGGGGAACTAACCGGATACATATTCTGGAAGCCGGTGACTTCCGGATCGCCCACATGGGAGACCTTGGATGCGCTCTTACAAACCAGCAGATGGACCAGTTAAAGCACCTGGATGCCATTCTTATTCCTGTGGGCGGCTACTACACCATTGACGCTGCCCAGGCGAAGGCGCTGGTTATGGCCCTTTCCCCCCGCGTGGTAATTCCCATGCACTACCGCTCGGACACCTTCGGCTATCCGGTAATCGGCCGCCTGGAGGAATACACCAGCCACTGCAACGATGTGGTAACCTATGACACCAACACTCTTGTTCTTGACAAGCTCCTGAAAAATCAGACGGCCGTTCTGACTCTGACCTGACCTATTATATATGTCGTCTCCACTCCTCCAGCCTGTACCGCTGCTTTTCCTTCACAAGCTCCAGTTCCGTCAACATCCGCGGAGTGTCTTCGTTGAGGGTTCCGGCAAGAACCACATAATTGGAGGCGTGGTTGGTTCTGAAAACGGTTCCCGGGGAATCCACATGACTTAAGAACAGCTCCATCTCCTCCACGATCTCGTCCGGAGTGATGAGCTCCATCTCCCCGCGCTTCACTTCCTCGTTCATCTGGGTCCCCTCATAAAGCCGCAGGGTCAGAAAGGAAGCGTACTCCGGATTCATTCCGGTAATCAGCCTGGCGGATTTGATGGCATGGTCACGGATTCCCCTTCTTCCGCCCAGACCGGAAATCAGCGTCACAGAAGTCTTTAAGCCACAGCGCTTTAGTTTCTGTCCGGCGGCAATGATATCAGCAGCTGTCACATCCTTTTTAATGTGCTCCAACACCCGGTCATCTCCTGATTCCGCCCCGATATAGATGAGTTCCAGCCCTGCTGCTGCCAGGGCTTTTAAATCCTCTTCTGATTTTTTCAGCACATCCTTTGCTGTTCCATAAGAAGAAATCCGTTCCACATGAGGAAAATTTTTATGAACATAGTCAAGCAGCTCCAGGAGCATTTCCGTCTTTACTACCAGTGCATCTCCGTCTGCGAAGAACACCCGGCGCACCCGGTCTCCATAATAATCACGGCATTCGTCCAAATCCCCCATGATCTCCTCTCTGGTTCTCACACGGAACTTTTTCTCCCGGTACATGTTGCAGAAGGTACACCTGTTATGGGCGCACCCGATGGTGACCTGAATAATTAAACTATACGCCTCACTGGGCGGACGGTACAGGGTTCCTTCATATTGCATACTCCCTCTCCTCCTTTTCACAGCCTAAGAAAACTCACCCAAACGATCCAGTTTTCTTAAAATATCAGCTTCCCTGTTTTCGAACAGCAGCTCCTTATTGTACTGATAATACCGTTCACAGGGATTTTCACTTAAGAATCGTACAGCATCATAGCTGGTGTTGAGCTCTGTGATAAAAATAACCATTTCCTGTCCGTTTCCAAAGGTGCCTTCCATAAAGTCAAAGGCATGTTCCACCATGGAAAGAACACTGCTGCACAGAGTTTCATACAGTTCCCTCTCCTCTCCGAACATTCCGGCAAACCGGATAAAAATTTCTTCCCCCTCCCGCAGGGTCTCTCCTTTGGCTATGTTAAGATACCGCTCCAATGTGTCAGAAACATCCTGGTAGCGGTATTGTTCTTCTCTGGTGAGAAGACCTGCCCGCCTTTTTCCGTCAAGCTCTTTTTGGAACCGTTCCAAAATTCTTAAAAAGCACTTCAGGGGCTCTTCCTCTTCTGCACTGAGACATTCTTTAAATTCTTTTAATTTTTCAAACAATACCTCCAAATAATTCTCTGTCTTTCCGGCCTTTCTAAATTCCACATTAAGCCCGGAAAGCAGAAGTCCCACCACAGAAAGCCTCTCGTCAAAGGGCGCCTTCGCCGCCTGCTCCATAAGCCCCTCATTCCGCTCCCCCGCCAGTACCTGTTCAATCTGATACTGGGCCTGGTATTTATGATACAATTCCAGATAATTAGCGAAATCCCTGGAGATTTTCGGATGCTGGATATACTGGGACACCACATCCCGGTCACAGGCCAGACCGATTTTCTCATACACCTCCAAAAATCCAGATAAGTCCTCCCATCCTCTGGGCGTGGCGAAAATCTTTCCGTCCACGGTAGTTTCCACCTGATAAAAGTGCTGAGGCCTGGCTGTCAGATAGGAGAGAATTGCAGGGTGAACATCCGCCTGCTTTGCATATTCCTTCCAAACGGCAAAATCCGCCTCCACATTGATTTTTTTAACCCGGTCCAGAGTGGCGATGTCAAAGTCCCTCACGGATTTATTATACTCCGGCGGATTCCCTGCAGCCGCAATGATCCATCCATCGGGAATTTTATGGTTGCCGAAGGTCTTATACTGTAAAAACTGAAGCATGGCCGGGGCCAGAGTTTCCGACACGCAGTTGATTTCATCAATGAATAAAATCCCCTCCTTTAACCCGGTCTCTTCTATTTTATCATAAATGGCCGCCACAATCTCACTCATGGTGTATTCTGTCACATGCTTTTTCCGGCCGCCATAGGTTTTCTCTTCGATATACGGCAAGCCGATGGCGCTCTGGCGGGTATGATGGGTGATGGTGTAGGACACCAGGCCAATTCCACATTCCCTGGCTATCTGCTCCATGATCTGCGTCTTTCCGATTCCAGGCGGCCCCATAAGAAGAATGGGACGCTGTCTCATGGAAAGTATTTCATACTCTCCATGGCTGTTTTTTAAAAGATAGGCCTTGATGGTATTTTTAATTTCTTCCTTTGCCCGTTTAATGTTCATCTTTCTATTCCCTCTCCTGCTCCTGGTTCCAGCTCCTCCGGAGACAAAATCAGCTTGATGGCCCATGGAGGCACATCCACATCAGTGTAATTGTCCTCCATAAATACAAAGGCTGTATCATAGGGCGGCATCTGCACCGGGAAAATGCCGCGCCCGTCCGTAAAGTAAAGAAGCCCTCTGAGCTTAGAAAATTTTTGTTCCTTTCTCATCTGGTCCACATGGAGAAAAGCCGGACGGAAATCAGTGCCGCCCATCCCATACAGCGTCAGATGGTCCATGTATTCCACAAGCTGGTCTTCCGTTTCAATTTTCATATCCTGGCGCACCCTGTCGTCACACTGAATAATATGAATATTCACTTTTCTGAAAAAGCTCTCTCTCTGGGTCAGCACCGTATAAGTCTCCTCCAAAAATTTCTTCACAAGCTCCCCGGAGCAGGACATGGAGGTGTCAATGACAATCACAAAGTCCTCTATCCGGCGGACTTCCCTGGTCTCCAACGGCTCGATCAACGGCATATTGCCGTAAAGTTCCATTCCATAGTGATAAAACACATAGTCGAAGGCATCCGGGTCCACCTGAATGGTTTCCTTTAAAACAGAAAACTTTTTCAGAAACTTCCGGTAATCATACCGCTCCCGGTTTTCAATGGCCAGCTGGTTCTGCAGTTCCTTTTCCCCGTCCGACGGGTCCTCAGAAAACGCTTCCATCTCTATCTGCATTTTCTCCCGCTTATGGTCCCAGTCCTCTTTTTTATTTCTGGTCTGGTTGGGCCTCGGCGGTTTCTTCTCCTTTTCCCAAAAACAATGATCGTCCCGAAAAAATTCTGCCGCCAGACGGTTATATTCTCCCTCCGAAAGCTCCATTTCCTGAAGGGCGTGATAAATGCTCTCAGCATTTAAAACACGGATCCGGGCTCTTAATCGTTCATAAAATTCCTTTCGTGCCGGAGAGACCGGAATGCGGATGCAGGGAATCTGAAAGCCGTCAATGATAGACTCCACCGCAATGTCGCAGGCCAGATTCCAGTACTCCTCCGCCCGCTTTTTTCTGGTCCACATATGACAGAACAGGCAGTGAAACACGGAGTGGAGATATGCGCGATTTACATAGATACGATTTTTCCGGTACATGGAAGCCAGTATGGACGGATTAAAAAACAGACCGTTTCCATCGGTTCCAAGTCCCCGCACCGAAAGGTCCGGTACAAAATAGAGGGAGCTGAGGGCCACATCCAAAAACCGCATGGACAGATATAATTCGTTTCTGGCATCCCGCAAAATTTCCACGCAGATGCCGGAAAGCTCCTCCGCTGCTTTTTGTTCTTTAAAAATCGGGGACTCATAAGTCTCTTCTTTTTCCACGTCCATTATCTCCCTCTTCTCCGTATGATTGCAAGTCTGGTGATATACTGTAATCCTCATATTCTGGTCCGCAGTGCAGGCTCGAATCCGCTTTGCGGCTTCGAGCTCACGGGCTTTCGCCCTATGGAAAAGGCCGAACAGGAAGACGCTTATGTGCAAGCACAACGCTTCTTCTTGCCCTCATATTCTGGTCCGCAGTGCAGGCTCGAATCCGCTTTGCGGCTTCGAGCTCA
>CANRXD010000113.1 GCA_947643685.1 uncultured Clostridium sp.
GCTGCATGCAAAAAAACAGATTTTTTCCGGCTTTCTGTAAAGAATCTGAAGCTCTCCGTCAGCCACCGGACGGTCCAGAAGCACCGCCGCATCTATCTCTCCCTTTTTTAGTGCCTCCAAAAGGCGTATCGTTGTATCCACTGTCACTTTCAAATCCACTTCCGGATACTTTTTCAAATAGGAAGCAATCCCCTTCACATATTCTGAGGCGCTCACTGACTCCACCATTCCGACAGTCAGATGTCCGGCCGGCGTTCCGTTCCTGTCAAAATGGATTCTGGTCTCCTCCTCCAGAGCCCGGAATCTGTATGCATAAGTAAGAAGTTCTTCCCCTGCGGTGGAAAGAACCACCCGCCTCCCGTTTCTTATGAACAGCGGCATCCCCAGTTCCTTTTCCAGAGCTTCCACCTGGGCCGTAACCGTGGATTGTGCATACCCAAGGCTCTCTGCCGCCCTCGTGAAATTTTTAAGCTCCGCTGTACGAATAAATGTCTTTAAATTCCTAAGTTCCATTGATTTCCCTTATCATTTTTTTCGATTTTGTTTATTCCTTTTTTCCGTTTTTCTCTCCGCATCCTCCATGCTATGATAAAGACAAGGAAAACGATTGGAGAGATTCCTATGAATGATTTGAAATCCACCTGCCGCATTGCCGTTGTACAGGCCGCCCCGGTTCTTTTTGACAAGGAGGCCTGCATGAAAAAAGTTCTTTTCCTCATTGATGCCTGCTCAAAATCACAGGCGGAACTCATTGTGTTCCCTGAGCTCTTCATTCCCGGCTACCCTTACGGAATGACCTTCGGCTTCACCGTTGGAAGCCGGAATGAGGCAGGAAGAGAAGACTGGAAACGGTATTATGACAATTCCATTCTGGTTCCCGGACCGGAAACCGATGCCATAGGAGAAGCGGCCAAAAAAGCAAAGGCCTATGTAAGCATCGGCGTATCAGAGCGGGATGCCGTTACGGCCACCCTTTATAATACGAACCTGATCTTTACCCCCGATGGTTCTCTGGCTGCCGTCCACAGAAAGCTAAAACCCACAGGAGCTGAACGACTCGTCTGGGGAGATGCTGACAGAGGCTATTTCCCCATGGTCCAGACCCCCTGGGGGCCCATGGGTGCCATGATCTGCTGGGAAAGCTACATGCCTCTGGCCCGTACCGCCCTCTATCAGAAGGGGGTCACCATTTACCTGGCCCCTAACACCAACGACAACGAAGAATGGCAGTCCACCGTCCGCCACATCGCCATTGAAGGCCGCTGCTATGTGGTAAACTGCAACATGTTCTTCACCAGGAGTGATTATCCCTGTGATTTAAACGGCTCAGATGAAATTGCAAAGCTTCCGGATGTGGTCTGCCGCGGCGGCAGCAGCGTCATTGCCCCCACAGGGCATCCTGTGATGGAGCCGGCCTGGGATGAAGAGGCCATCCTCTATGCCGATCTTCCCATGGACCAGGTGCCTGCCTCCCGGATGGAATTTGACCCGGCCGGCCACTACTCCCGTCCCGATGTGCTTGAGCTCATTGTCCACCAGTAGGCCAACAGAAAAGCTCTTTTCTGTCCTTCATGTAAAACAGAAAAGAGCTTTTTACCTGCCATTCCTCCCGGCAATTACTCGTCCCAGTTGTGATAAACGGCCTGTACGTCGTCATCTTCATCTAAAAGATCCAGAATCCGGTTCATCTTCTTGATGGCATCATCGTCAGAAAGCTCCACCCAGGTCTGGGGGATCATGGTTACATCGGCCTGTATCATCGGAATACCGGCCTTTTCCAGGGCCTCGCGGACCTCACTGAAAGCATCGGGATCCGTCAATACCTCATAGCTGTCCTCTTCCTCCGCAAAATCCTCCGCGCCAGCGTCCAGAGCCGCCATCATCAGCTCATCGGCATCCATCCCGCACTCTTCTTTATCAATAATAATCTGTCCCTTTTTATCGAACATGAAGGACACACTTCCCTGTGTGCCGACATTTCCGCCGCCTTTGGTGAAAGCACTTCTCACATTGGCAGCAGTGCGGTTTTTATTATCCGTCAGAGTTTCAACGATAATGGCAATTCCGCTTGGGCCATATCCCTCATAAGTAAGATTCTCATAATTTACGGAGTTTAAGTCCCCGGCTGCCTTTTTAATTCCGCGGTCAATGGTATCGTTTGGCATATTGTTGGCCTTTGCCTTTGCGATTACATCACGAAGCTTGCTGTTATTGGCCGGGTCTGCGCCGCCTTCCTTTACTGCAACTGCAATCTCGCGCCCGATTACCGTAAAGATTTTTCCCTTGGCCGCGTCATTTTTCTCTTTCTTATGTTTAATGTTGGCAAATTTAGAATGTCCTGACATCTTTCCCGCTCCTTCTCTCTTCGATTCTTCTGTTTAACCGCCGCTTAAGGCCCCTGGCCGCCGGCAGTATTCTCATATTCCGCTGTTTCCCGACGAAAACAGCATCTGCATATCATAATCCAGAATATTTTAGCATTATATCATTCACTTGGCAAGAGCTTTTCTTGACACAAATTACAGGAATGTTATAATATAGAGGTATAATTCTCAAAAAATGGAGGAAGCGCAATGAAAAAGATTGAAGTCGATACCTTTCTGTCCTTTCAGTTCGTAAGCAATCCAACCTTTTCCCCTGACGGTGCCTATATTGCTTTCGTGGTATCCACAGCGGACAGGGCTGAAAATGCCTACAAGGCAAATCTTTATGTTTACGACCTGAATGCAAAAAAGACACTGAAGCTGACCAACGGAGGGGATGCCAAAACATACGCCTGGACAAAGGACAACACGCTTTTGTTCCCGGCTGCAAGAAGCAGTGAAATTAAGAAAAAGCAGGAATCCGGAGAAGCCGTTACCGGTTTTTATGAGATTTCCCCCAGGGGCGGCGAAGCTCTGGAGGCATTTACCGTTCCCGCGAAAGCGACTGCTGTCAAAGCCCTGCCCGATGGCCGTTTTTTACTTACCATCAATCAGGACAACTATAAAGATACCAGGAAAAAATCTTACGAAGTATTTGATGAGCTTCCCTTCTGGGGCAATGGCCTGGGCTACACGAACGCCAAAAGGAACCGCCTTGCCATTTATAACCGTGAAACCGAAAATCTTACTTACATTGCCGATGACTGGACTGACTGTATGGAATCCTCAGTCTTCGGAGATCTCCTGCTCTATAAGGCATACCCCTGGAAGCAGAGTGTCCGCAGCTTAAACGCAGGAATTTATCTTTATAACTTAAAAACCGGTGAAACCCAGACCATGGTGGAACCGGAAACCATGTACACAGGCGCCATTGAACTCCTAAACGAAAACGAAGCTCTGGTTGCCGCCCTGGATCCCGGCTACAAGGACCATACAAAATACTGTGAATTTTACAAATTAAACTTAAGGGACAAGTCCCTGACTCATTATCTGCCCTATGACGCTTCCATCGGCTCCGGTTCCGTGGGCTCTGATGCAAGATATGGCGCAGGCCGTGGACATAAGGCCTTAAACGGCGACTTTTACTTTATCTCCACTGTGGACGATTTTGCATGGCTCAGAAAGCTTTCTTCCAACGGCACTATTTCCGACAGCCTCACAAAGGGCAGCTCCTGCGACAGCTTTGATGTAAACGAAGAGCATCTGGTAAGCTGCGAGCTTCAGGGCTTAAAACTTGCGGAGCTTTATCTGGACGGCCAGCAGATCACCCACTTCAACGACCACCTTGCAGAGGAATATTCCATCAGCACACCTGAGGGCTTTACCTTCACTGCCAGCGACGGATACGAAATCCACGGGTGGGTTATGAAACCGGCGGATTATGAAGAAGGCGTTTCCTATCCGGCTATCCTTCATATCCATGGCGGCCCCCGCACCGTATTCTCCGACGTATTCCATCACGAGATGCAGATGTGGGCAAACGCAGGCTACTTCGTATTCTACTGCAACCCCAGAGGTTCCGACGGACGCGGAACAGACTTTGGAAACATCAACGGAATTTACGGAACCGTGGACTACCAGAACCTGATGGATTTCACTGATGAAGTATTGAAGAGATATCCTCAGATTGACGCCGGACGTGTGGGCGTTGCCGGCGGCTCTTACGGCGGCTTCATGACCAACTGGATTGTGGGCCACACCGACCGGTTCGCAGCAGGCGCTTCCCAGCGTTCCATCTCCAACTGGGTTTCCTTTGAGCATAACTCCGATATCGGACATACCTTCATTCTTCATAACCAGGGCGGAACTACCAGAGATAATGTGGAACTCCTTTGGGAACAGTCCCCGTTAAAATATGCAGAAAACTGCAAAACTCCCACACTGTTTATCCACTCTGATGAGGACTATCGCTGCTATATGGCAGAGGGACTTGCCATGTACAGCGCCATCATGAGAAACGGCTGTCCTTCCAGACTCTGCCTGTTCCACGGGGAAAACCATGAATTATCCCGCGGCGGAAAACCAGAAAACCGCATCGACCGTATGACAGAAATCATCAGCTGGATGAATACTTATTTGAAATAAAAAGGAAGCAGGGGGTGTCGCAAAATCATCAAATCAGATGATTGAGCGATGCCCCCGCTCTATGGACATAAAAATCCGGAAAGAATCTTTTCATTTGCTGATTCTTTCCGGATTTTTTGCGGACTTTAATAAAGCTGTTGATTTTACAGTCTGTTATGCACTTTCTTTTACCGGAATAGAGCCGTTACTCCATAGATGATTATTTATCTATTTTGCAACGGCCCCTGTTGACCTCCATACAGATGATCGGGAAAACTCCCGGGAACTTATTCTGATATGCGACGATTTGAAATGCTGCTTTTCAGTCTGAACCTTTCAACAAGCTTTCTCATAAGCTGCGACTGGTTCAACAGCTCCTCACTTGCCGCCGCGCTCTCTTCCGCGGTTGCCGAATTTGTCTGTACTACACTGGATATCTGATCGATACCCGCAGTAATCGAGGAGATTGAATCAGCCTGCTCACTGCTGGCTGCCGAAATCTGCCCGATAATGCCTGTCACTTCGTTTACGTCGCTAACGGTCTGAATCAGGGACTGAGCGGTATCATCTGCAATCTGTTTGCCGTTCTCCACTGCCTTCAAAGAATTCTCGATCAGGCCGGAGATGTTTACAGATGCCTCCGTGCTTTTGTTTGCCAGATTGCGAACTTCATCGGCTACTATGGCAAACCCCTTTCCGGCGGCACCTGCACGGGCGGCTTCTACGGCTGCATTCAGAGCGAGGATATTGGTCTGGAACGCAATATCCTCAATGATCTTCATAATCTTACCAATCTCACTGGAACAAGTGCTGATATCGCCCATTGCCTGTATCATCTGCTGCATTTTCTCTTTGTTCTCATTCATTTTTGTACTGACGCTGCCAGCTGCGGCACTGGCCTGCCGCGCATTCTCTGCATTCTGATTAACCTTGCCGGAAATCTCAGCGATGGTGGCGGCCAGTTCCTGCACGGAGCTGGCCTGCTCGGCCGCTCCCTGGGCAAGGGCCTGGGCACCGTTGGATACCTGATCCGCCCCGCCCGCAACCTGCGAGGAGCTTTGGCTGATCTGCAGCATAGTGTCATTGAGTTTTTCCGAGATGCTCCGGAAAGAAACCAGCAGATGGCGGAAGGCACCGGTATATTCTTCCTCACAGACCGAATCCACCGTGAAATCACCTTCAGCCATTCGGGCGAGGAACTTATTCTCATCATCAATAATAACCTGAAGCTTGTGGATTAATCTGCCTACCTGAGAAGCAAGAACACCCAGCTCATCCCTGGAGGAATAGGAAATCACGACATCCAGATCCCCCTCCGCCATTTTAATAGCGGCATTCTCAATTTCGGAAACGGGAGTTTTGATCAGGCGTACGATCACAAAGGAGAAAAAGACTCCCGCCAGGATTACGGCGATGAAAACCACCGCCAAAAGGAAAATGGCTGTGTAATAAAGGGAGGCACTGTCCTTCGCCGCACCATCACTGCCGTCCATATTGTATACGATAATATCGTTAAAAGCACTATTCAAGGCATTGTAAAGATCCACACATTCGCCCTCCAGGATCATACGGGCTTCCTCCACACGGCCCTGCCCGGCCAGCGCAATCATGTTTTCATCCGCTTT